>JBKJTV010000221.1:0-6469 GCA_046589985.1 Candidatus Limnocylindria bacterium
GTTGTCGCCGCGCGCCATCGAGGCGATCCGTGACGCCGCCGCGAGCGTGAGCGTCGAGTACGACCTGGAGGCCGGCAGGCGCGGCGAGCGCCACGGCCACGCCGCTCGCTTGCTCGCCGACCTCGCCGGCGCCGAGGACGCGGTCGTCACGAACAACGGCGCGGCCGCGGTCCTCCTGGCGCTCGCTGCGCTCGCGGGACGCCGCGAGGTGATCGTCGCGCGCGGCGAGCTGGTGGAGATCGGCGGCGGCTTCCGCATCCCCGACGTCCTCACCCGGTCAGGCGCGAAGCTCGTCGAGGTCGGGACGACGAATCGCACCTACCTGCGCGACTACGCGGCAGCCATCACCGACCGGACCGCCGCACTCCTCCGCGTCCACGCGAGCAACTTCCGCGTCGTCGGGTTCACCGCGAGCGCGGAGTCGAAGGAGCTCTCGTCGCTCGCCCGGGAGCGCGGCATCGCGTTCATCCACGACCTCGGGAGCGGGACGCTGCTCGATACAGAGCGCTTCGGCCTCGGTCGCGAGCAGACCGTGCAGGAGGCTGTCGCCGCGGGGGCTGACCTGGTCACCTTCAGCGGCGACAAGCTCCTCGGGGGACCGCAGGCGGGTCTCGCGGTCGGGCGCACCGAGACGGTCGCGAAGCTGCGGACCCATGCGCTCATGCGCGCGCTCCGCCCCGACAAGCTCACCATCGCGGCGCTCATCGCGACCCTCGTCGCCTACCGTGACGGCACCGCCGAACAAGAGCTTCCGGTCTGGCGAATGATCGCCGCCGAGGCGGGCGTGCTCGAGCGGCGGGCGACCGCGCTGGCGGCCCGTCTCGGCGGTGACGTGGTCCCGACGCAGTCGACCGTCGGCGGCGGCTCGCTCCCCGGGGAGACGCAGCCCTCGTTCGCCGTGACGCTCCGCGGGCGACCGCAGGAGGTCGCGCAGGTCGCGCGCGGCGCGGATCCTCCGGTGATCGGACGCGTCGTCGACGAGCGCTTCGCGCTCGATCTGCGGAGCGTCCTTCCCGAGGATGATGAGCGGCTGGCCACGGCGATCCTCGTGGCTCGATCGGCGGCCCCGACCGTATCGTGAGTCGATGACCAATGGAGGAGTTGAGATGGACGTGCAACGTATCGCGGCACTCGGAGCGCCGAGCGCGGTCGGCCCATACAGCCACGCGATCGTCGCGGGCGACTTCGTGTACTGCTCGGGTCAGATCCCGCTCGATCCTGCGACCTCGGAGCTCGTCACCGGCGATATCGCCGTGCAGACGAACAGGATCCTCGACAACCTCGCCGCCGTCCTCGCCGGCGCCGGATCGAGCCTGGACCGGGTCGTGAAGACGACCGTGTTCCTCGCGGACATCGGCGACTTCGCGGCGATGAACGACGCGTACGCGAAGCGCTTCGGCGACCACCGTCCGGCGCGTTCCACGATCGGCGTCGCGGCGCTCCCGCGCGGTGCCCGGGTCGAGATCGAGTGCGTCGCGGCGCGCCGGTGAGCCGCGGGCAAGGCGGTCCCTTCCGCGTCGAAGAGGCCGAGAAGCGCTCGCCCCTGCCGCTGCGAGCGACCGGCATCGTTCTGACGGGCTGGTTGCTGGGGCTGGTCTTCCTCGCGCTGGTCGTCGTCCCGTTCATCTTTGCCTCGTGCTTACCCACGACACCGGTCTGACCCCGACTCGCGTCATCGGCACCGCTGGCCATGTGGACCACGGGAAGTCCACGCTCATCCGCGCGCTCACCGGCATCGATCCGGACCGGCTGCGCGAAGAGCGCGAGCGCGGCATGACCATCGATCTCGGCTTCGCCTGGCTCACTCTCGCGGACGGGACGGATGTCGGCATCGTCGACGTTCCCGGCCATCAGGACTTCATCCGGAACATGCTCGCGGGGATCGGCGGGATCGACGCGGTCATCCTCGTCGTCGCGGCGGACGAGAGCGTGATGCCGCAGACGCGCGAGCACCTCGCCATCCTCTCGCTCCTTGGGATCGATCGGGGCGTCATCGCGCTCACCAAGCGTGACCTCGTCGACGACGAGTGGGCCGCGCTCGTGCGCGACGAGGTCCGAGCCGCGGTGCGCGAGACCGCGCTCGCGGACGCGCCGCTCGTCGAGGTCTCGGCGACCACGCACGCCGGGCTCGACGTGCTCGTACAGGCTATCGGTGCCTGTCTTGGCGCCGCACCGCGCCGCCGCGATCTCGGCCGGCCGCGTCTCCCGGTCGATCGCGCCTTCACGATGACCGGCTTCGGCACGGTGGTGACCGGAACGCTCCTCGACGGCGCGCTCGAGGTGGGGGAGGAAGTCGAGCTCGTCCCATCCGGAAGGCGAGCGCGGGTGCGCGGCCTGCAGACCCACAAGCGCGCGATCGAGGCCGCGCGTCCGGGGAGCCGGGTCGCGGTGAACCTCTCCGGCATCGACAAGGACGAGATCGAGCGGGGGATGGTCGTCGCGCGCCCCGGCACGCTCTCGGCGACATCGATCGCGAGCCTGCACCTCGACCTCCTTCGCTCGGCGAGCGCTGCGCTCGGCCAGGACGACCTCGTCCGAGTGCATACCGGAGCGGCCGAGGCGATGGCGCGGGTCACCATCCTCGAGGCGTCGGAGCTCACCGCGGGTACCGGCGGCTGGGTGCAGCTGCGGCTCGCCGCTCCGCTCGCGCTCGCCGTCGGTGACCGGCTCGTGGTCCGGCGTCCCTCACCGTCCGAGACGCTCGGCGGCGGCGTCGTCGCTGACACGACCGGTGGCCGGACCCGCCGCCGCGCCGACGCCGTCGCCGAGCTCGAGCGTCGCAGCGCGCCGACCCCGTCCGCGCGGATCCTCGCGGTGCTCGATGAGGCGCGGACGCCGCAGGAGCTGGCGGAGCGAGCGGGCATCGGCGCATCCGAGCGCGATGCAGCCCTCGCCGATCTGGTGGCCTCCGGTGAGGCCGTCGCTCTCGCGGATGCGTACCTTTCGCGTTCGGCGGTGGATGCGTTCGCCGTGCGCGTCGAACGAACACTCGCGATGGCTCATCGGAGCACACCGCTCCGCGCAGGCGCCCCGCGCGAGGAGATCCGCGCGGCCGTCGGCCTGACGCCGAAACGCTGGGCGGCACTCCTCGAGCTGCTCATCGCCGCTGGGCGTGTCGCCTCGCGCGGCACTGCGCTCGCCCTGCCGACCTTCGCCGTGCGCCTCGGGCCCGATCAGGAGGCGCGTTGGACGGCTGCCCGCGCGGCGCTTGCCGCCATGCCGCTGCAGCCACCGTCGCCCGCGGCCCTGGAGGCCGATCACGGGATCGACCGCGAGCTGCTCGCCGCGCTTGCCGAGCGGGGCGATGTGGTGCGACTCGGGGTGGACGCCGCGTTCCTGCCAGAGGCCGTGCTGCGCTTCGGCAATGCGGTCGTCGACGAGCTCGCGAGTGCGGGGACGATCACCGTCGCTCGCGCGCGGGATCTCACCGGATCGAGCCGCAAGCACGTGCTGCCGCTGCTCGGCTTCCTCGATGACCGCGGCATCACGCGCCGGTCCGGCGACGACCGTATCCTCGTTCTTGATCCAGACACCGCCCGCGAGAAGCTCGCGCGCGCCGTCCGCCGGGAGGAAGCATGAAGTTCCGAGCGACGCGTCCCAGCGACTTCGCCGAGGTCGACGTCGTCGTCGTCCCGCTCTTCGACGACAAGCGGTTGCCCCTGAAGGGCCTCCGGAAGGCGACGCGCTCGGTCGTCGAACGGATCGCAGGCGAGGCTGGCAGCACAAAGCTCTACAACGTCACGACCCATTTCGGCGAGAAGACGGGCCGCATCGTCGTCGTCGGCGCTGGCAAGCGTGTCGAATACGTGCCCGAGCGCGCTCGTGGTGTCGCGAGCGCGGCGGTGAAGTCGCTCTGGCGATCGAACGCGAGGCGCGTCGCGTTCTTCGTCGCCGGCGACGTCATCGGCGTGGAGAGCGCCTCGCAGGCGACGGTCGAGGGGGTCATCTACGCGATGTGGCGTCCGGAGGTCCACCGCAGCCGGCCCGAGGAGCGGCGCCTGCCGAAGCTCTCCGACATCACGCTGCTCGTCGAGGGTGAGGTGAAGCAGGCACTCCGGCGCGGCCAGGTCGTCGGCGATGCGGTCAACCTGGCGCGCCGTCTCGCGAACGAGCCCGCGAATCTCATGACGCCGTCGCACCTCGCTGACGAGGCGCGCGCGATCGCGAAGGAGACCGGCCTCGAGGTCGAGATCCTCGACCGCAAGCGCTGCCAGGCGCTCGGCATGAACAGCTACCTCTCGGTCGCGCAGGGAAGCCACCAGCCGCCGCAGTTCATCGTGCTGCGCCACAAGGGTCGTGGCGGGCGTGGCATCGACATCGCCTTCGTGGGGAAGGGGATCACCTTCGACTCCGGCGGCATCTCCATCAAGCCGGCTGACGGGATGTACCACATGAAGGCCGACATGACGGGTGCCGCAACGGTCATCGCGGCGATGGGCGCCATCGCGCGCCTGGGCGCGAAGGCGAACGTCATCGGCATCGCGCCATGCACCGAGAACCTCCCGGGCGGGGGCGCGACGAAGCCGGGCGACGTCTTCACGAGCATGAGCGGGCGCACCGTCGAGGTGATCAACACCGACGCCGAAGGTCGACTCATCCTCATCGACGGCGTCACCTACGCGCAGCGCCAGGGCGCGCGGCGCGTCGTTGACGTCGCGACGCTCACCGGTGCCATCCAGACCGCGCTCGGGCACCACTTCGCGGGACTCTTCGGCCGGCCGCAGTCGTTCGTCGACGAAGTGCGTCGCGTCGGCACCGAGGCGGGCGACCGGCTCTGGCCGATGCCGCTCACCGACGAGTACCGCGACGAGATCCGCAGCGACATCGCCGACATCACGAACAGCGCCGGCCGCGAGGGCGGCGCCTCGAAGGGCGCGGCGTTCATCGACGCCGTCGTCGAGGACGGCGTCGAGTGGGCGCACCTCGACATCGCGAGCACGTACTGGAGCGACAGAGACCGGCCGCAGTCGCCGAAGGGCCCGCAGGGTCCGGCGGTGCGCACCCTCGTCGCGCTCGCGGAGCGGTACGCCGGCCAGTCCTGACCGCGCGACACTAGCCAGATGACAGATCGCATCCTCGTGATCGGAGCCGGCCTCGCCGGCTCGGAGGCGGCGTGGCAGCTTGCCCGTCGCGGCATCGCGGTGACGCTCGCGGAGATGCGACCGCTCACGATGACGCCTGCGCACCACACCGCGCGCGCGGCGGAGCTCGTCTGCACGAACTCCTTCAAGTCCGATGTGCCGCAGGTGGCCGCCGGCCTGCTGAAGGAGGAGCTGCGCGCGCTCGGGAGCCTCATCCTCCGTGCCGCCGACGCCTCGAAGATCCCGAGCGGGCAGGACCTCTCGGTCGATCGCGAGGCCTTCGCGAGCGCGGTCGAGGCGGGCCTCGCCGAGGCCGGTGTCGAGCGCGTCGCGCGCGAGGTCACGGAGATCGATCCACAGGTGCCGACCATCGTCGCCACCGGCCCGCTCACGTCCTCGCCGCTCGCGGCCGCGCTCGAGCGACTCACGGGAGCGGAGCACCTGCACTTCTTCGACGCCGCCGCACCCATCGTCTTCAAGGAGTCGGTGGACCACGAGCCGCTCTTTCACAAGTCGCGCTACGACAAGGGCGAGGGGAATTACTGGAACGCGCCGCTCGAGCGCGCGGAGTACGACGCGTTCGTCGGCGAGCTCGTGCGCGGCGAGCAGGTCGAGCTCAAGGACTTCGAACGCACGATGTGGTTCGAGGCCTGCCTGCCGGTCGAGGAGATCGCGCGCCGCGGCCCCGAGACGCTGCGGTTCGGGCCGCTGAAGCCCATCGGCCTCGAGGATCCACGTACCGGGCGGCGGTCCTGGGCGGTCGTACAGCTGCGGCAGGAGGACGCGGCAGCAGAGCTCTACAACCTCGTTGGCTTCCAGACGAACCTCCGCTGGCCCGAACAGCGTCGGATCTTCCGCACGATCCCGGGGCTCGCCAAGGCCGAGTTCGCACGCCTCGGCGTCATGCACCGCAACACCTACATCGACTCCCCGCGGCTCCTGCTGCCCTCACACCGGCTGCGCGCCGCGGAGCGCACCTGGCTCGCCGGCCAGCTCGTCGGCGTCGAGGGCTATCTCGAATCTGCGATGTCAGGATTGGTAGCAGCGCTGAACGTAGCGGCGTGGCTCGAGGCAGGGGAGGAGGTCTGCTTCCCGGAGGACACCGCGATCGGGTCGCTCGTCCGCTACATCACGACCCCGCAGCAGGGGTTCGCGCCGATGAACGCGACCTGGGGACTCTTCCCGCCGCTCCCGGACGGGGTACGCCGTGACAAGCGCGAACGCGCCCGCGCGCACCTCGAGCGCGCTCGTGGGTCGTTCGGTGCCCTCCTACTGTCGCGCCCAGAGCTCGCGGCCGCGCGCGAGCCGAGCGCGATGACGTGACCGAGCAGCTCTCCTTCCGACTTGGCGAGCCACGACCCGACATCCTCCAGACGCTCACCCCTGAG
>JBKJTV010000061.1:0-2969 GCA_046589985.1 Candidatus Limnocylindria bacterium
CCTGGAGGACCGCGTGCGCCGCCTGAGCCGCCGACAGCCCGGACTCGAGAAGCGACCGCATCCGCCCGATGCGCGCCGCGTCGAGATCGGAGTACAGCCGGAAGTGTCCCGCGGTGCGCCGCGGTCGCAGCAGCCGGTAGCGCGCCTCCCAGGCGCGCAGGAGCTCGACGCTCACGCCGGTGCGCCGGCTCAGCTCGCCGATGCGCAGCAGCGCCGACCCCGGCTGCCTCACGTCGTCAGTAGACACCTTATACAGACCCTTGACAAGCCAGCGGCTCCTCGGCCAAACTCTGTACAGAGTCTGGACAGCGTGCGGAACGGGGAGGCACCGAGACATGCGGATCTGGGATGTGGCGCCGCGGACGTTGTGTCGCTCCCATCTGCTGGGCGAGCATCGTGAGGGCCACGCGGTGTTCGCGGTCATCGCTCGCGGCAGCGCCGGCTACCGGGAGCATCCGGAGACGAAGCGCTGGGTGGGGAAGCTTCCGGCGCTCGCGGCCAGGCACCGGCGTGTCGTCGAAGAGATGCGCCGGCGTGGCTACCGTCACGCCAGCCCGATGCGGGCACGGCGCGGATCGCGGGTCCAGCGTGCGCGGCTTCTTTCGCTCGACGCGCAGGCCGCGCGCTTGGCTGCGAAGCCTTGTCAGTGTCCGCAGGTGGGCCGTTCGCGAACGTAGCGAGCGGCCCCGGGCCGCGGAAGGAGCACATCGATGGACATCGCAGTCACAGGCCTCGCCGGTCAACGCCGGTCGCCCGACTCGACGAGCGTCGCGCTCGACCCGGCTCGAGCCCGAGGGCTCGCCCGCTGGAACGCCGCCCTGGCTGCGCTGCACTTCGCGCAGTTCCTGCTCATGCTCGCGGTCTCTCGCACCGAAGCGGCCTTCACCGCGTCGGTCACGTACGTCGTTCCCCGGCTCGAGGCTGGCCGCTTCGTCGGCCTCGACACGCGCGCCAGCCAGATCGTCGACGTGCCGCTGGCTTACGTCGTCGCGAGCTTCTTCCTCATGTCGGCGCTCGCGCACTTCCTTTTGCGCTGGCCGCTGCGCGCGCGCTACGAAGCGTGGCTTCGCCGCGGCATGAACCCGGCTCGCTGGGTCGAGTACGCCTTCTCGTCGACGGTCATGATCCTGGCCATCGCGCAGCTGTCGTTCATCAAGGAGTTCTCGGCCCTCGTCGCGATCGCCGGGTGCAACGTCTCGATGAACCTGTTCGGGTGGAGCATGGAGGCGGCCAACGAAGGCCGCGCGCGCAGCGACTGGAAGTACTTCGTCTTCGGCTGTGTGGCCGGCATCATCCCCTGGATCGCCATCGGGGCGAGCCTGGTCGCGTACACGGTGCAGCCAGACGCCACGCCGGTCCCGGCGTTCGTTTGGGCGATCTATGGTTCGCTCTTCGTCGCCTTCAACGTGTTCGCCATCACGATGGTCCTGCAATACACCAGGGTCGGCCGCTGGCGCGACTATCTCACCGGCGAGAAGACCTACATGGTCATGAGCCTCGTCGCGAAGTCGCTGCTGGCCTGGCAGGTGTGGTCAGGGACGCTGCGGCCGATGTGACCGCAGCCGACTACCCGATGCGGCCGAGCAGCCCGCTCTGGACGATCGCCAGGCAGATGATCGCGATGGCCGCGAGCGGGGCCTTCGACCAGCGTCCGGACACGAGCATGAGCACGCCACAGATGAGCGCGACGATCGAGAGCACAAAGGCGAGATCCACAGGTTCCCTCCAACGCGTTTAGTGACCGTGACGTCCTGGGCGGGCCGACGGTCTCTGCGCTTCCCGGTGTCGGACCCCTTTGCGAAGGGTACCCCCGACACCGACGCTCAGAGACGCGTCGTCCCGCCCGGCAGGACCGTCGTCCGAGCCAAACGCATCAACTAGAACCCGAGCTCGACGAGCAGCCGGTCGAGAGCCGCGAGGCCCGCATCGAGAACGCGCGAGGGCATCCCGAAGCCGATCCGGAGGTGTCGCTCCGCCGAGAAGTGCGCGCCGGGCACGAGCATCGTGCTCCACTCGCGGATGAGCCGGTCCGAGAGCACGACCGAGTCGATCGGCCACTGGTAGCTGAAGAAGCAGATGGAGCCGGCTTCGGGCGGCGTCCAGTGGAGCGTGCGCGAGTGGCGGAGCGCCCACGACTCGAGGAGCGGCCAGCGCTCGTTCATGAGGTATCGCGCGCGCTTCACCAGCTGATCGCGTTTCGAGAGCGCGTGCTCGGCGATGAGCTCCGAGAGCGTCGCCGGGGCGATCGTCGTGTAGTCCTTCAGGGACCACGCCGCGTCGATCCGTTCGTGTGGCCCGACGATCCAGCCGACGCGCAGGCCAGGCATCCCGTAGACCTTTGAGAGCCCGCCGGTGACGATGACGCGCTCCGAGATGCCCGCGAAGCTCGCGGTCTCGTCGCCGTCGCGTTCGGCCCCGCGGAAGACCTCGTCCGAGAGCACCCAGGCCCCCCGCGAGTCGGCAATGCGCGCGATCTCGGCGACCTCCGCGTGCGAGAGGCGCTGCGCGGTGGGGTTGTTGGGCTGGCACAGACAGATCGCCTTGGTGCGGTCACTGACCGCAGCACGCAGCTCATCGAGGTCGATGCGCCAGCCACGCTCCTCCCGCAGCCAGACTTCGCGCACGCGCGCGCCGAGGCCGCGCGCGAGGCCATGCACCTGCATGTACATCGGCATGACGACGATGACCTCATCGCCTGGTGCGACGAGCGTCGCGAGCGCGAGGAAGTTGGCCTCGCTCGTGCCCGTCGTGAGCAGCACGTTGTCCCCTTCGGCGCCGCGATGGAACGACGCGACGAGCGCGCGCGTGGCCTCGCGACCGCGACTGTCGCCGTATCCGAGCGGTGTTGTCCGCAGCTCCTCGAGCGAGCGCGCCGCGTCCTCGAGCGTGAGCGCCTCGACGCCGGACTCTGAGAGGTCGTAGCGGACGGACTTCTCGAACGTCGACTGCATCCGCTCCATCGCGAACTC
>JBKJTV010000129.1:0-2721 GCA_046589985.1 Candidatus Limnocylindria bacterium
GCCGCTCGAACTCCACGGCCATCCGCTGGCCGAGCGATGATGTGGAGTTCGAGCGGCGGGGCCGCCCGCGGCCCCACATCGCGCAGCTTCGCGAGATCTACCGGGAGAAGCAGGACCGGGCGCGTGCAGCGCTCGCGCGCTCGTTCGGGGACGTGCCGGATATGAGCTGGAGCGACCCGGATGGTGGCTTCTATTTCTGGATGGACCTCCCGCGCCACGTGAGCGCGCGACGGCTGTTCGACGCCGCGCTCGAGGAGGGCGTCGCATTCGTCCCCGGTGATGCGTTCGGGATCGTGGCCGACCATAGCTCGTCGCTCCGCTTCTCCATCAGCGCGCCGACGCCGGACCGCATCGACCTGGGCGTGGCCCGTCTGCGTCGCGCCTTCGACCGCGTCGCATGACGGTGCTCGAGACGCGCCGACCCCTCAGCGCGGCCTCGGTCGACGAGGCCGCCGCGCGGATCGCGCCGCATGTGCGGCGTACGCCGACCGAGCATTCCCCGGCGGTCTCGGCTCTCGCCGGCCGCGAGGTGTTCCTGAAGCTCGAGAACCTCCAGCGCACCGGCGCCTTCAAGATCCGCGGCGCGCTCAACGCGATCCTCCAGCTGGACCCGGCGTCGCGCCTGTCGGGGGTCGTCACCGCGTCCGCCGGCAATCACGGTCAGGGCGTCGCGTTCGCCGCGCAGCTCGTGGGGGTCCCCGCCTGCGTCGTCCTGCCGCATGGCGTGCCGCTCGCGAAGCTCACCGCTATCCAGCGAACGGGTGCCGAGACCGTGCTGGTGAGCGGGGCCTACGACGAGGCCCACCTGGCCGCCCTCGAGATCGCGCGCGAGCGCGGCCGTACCTACGTCCACGCGTTCGACGACGACCTTGTCATCGCCGGCCAGGGCACGCTCGCGCTCGAGCTCATGGATGACGCGCCGGACCTCGACACCATCGTGGTCCCGGTCGGCGGTGGCGGTCTCATCTCCGGCGTCGCGCTCGCGACGTCCGAGCGTCGCCCGCGCCCGCGCATCGTCGGTGTCCAGGCGACTGGATCTTCCGCGCTCGCCGAGTCGTTCGTTCTCGGTCACCTCGTCGAGCGCCCCACCTCGACCATCGCGGACGGCATCGCCGTGCGCCGGCCCGCGGAGCGGACCTTCGCGATCATCCGTCGTCTCGTCGACGACATCGTGACGGTGAGCGACGAGGCGATCGCGCGCGCGATGGTCCTGCTCCTCGAGCGACACAAGCTCCTCGCGGAGGGCGCGGGCGCGGCCGCGCTTGCCGCAGTGCTCGAGGCGAACGGGCGCGTCGGCGGGCAGCGGGTGGGCGTGATCGTGAGCGGCGGGAACGTCGATCCGAACCTGCTCGGGAAGGCCCTGCAGCAGGGCCTGGCCTCCGCCGGCCGGTACCTCGCGTTCCGCACCTGGCTCGACGACCGTCCAGGCATGCTCCACGAGCTCACGGGGCTGCTCGCCGCGGAGCACATCAACATCCTTCACGTCGGCATCCACCGCGTGGGGCCGTACGCCGCACTCGGTCGTGTGGGCCTCGACGTCATCGTCGACACACGCGACCGCGCGCACGCGGATGCCGTCCTGGCGCTCGTCCGGGGACACGGCTTCCCCGCCGACGAGCTGCTCGACACGGCACCGGCGGGCTAGGACCGCATCGTGACGAAGATGCCGTTCGGTGCGTACCAGCGCTTCGATCCATTGCCCAACGGGCTACCCGACCGCACCTGGCCGGACCGCCAGATCGGGAAGGCGCCGCTGTGGTGCTCGGTCGATCTCCGCGACGGGAATCAGGCGCTCATCGATCCGATGGACCCGCCGCGCAAGCTCCGGATGTTCGAGACGCTCGTGCAGATGGGCTTCAAGGAGATCGAGGTCGGCTTTCCCTCCGCGTCGGCGCCGGACTTCGCCTTCGTTCGGCAGCTCATCGAGCGGCGACTCATCCCCGACGACGTCTGGATCCAGGTCCTCACGCAGTGCCGCCCGGAGCTCATCGAGCGGACCTACGAGTGCCTGCGCGACGCGCCGCGCGCGATCGTCCACTTCTACAACTCGACCTCGATCGTCCAGCGGCGCGTCGTATTCCGCGAGGACAGGGCGGGCATCACGCGCATCGCGACGGACGCAGCGCGCCTCTGCCGCGCGCTGGAGCGGACGCTCGCGGGGACGGAGCTGCGCTACGAATACTCGCCGGAGTCCTTCACCGCGACGGAGCCCGACTTCGCCGTCGAGATCTGCGCCGCCGTGATGGACGTCATCGAGCCATCACGCCAGCGCCCGCTCATCGTGAACCTACCGGCGACGGTCGAGTGCTACACCCCGAACGTCTATGCGGACGTCGTCGAGTGGTTCGGCCGCCACATTCCGGATCGCGAGCGGCTCCTCCTGTCGCTCCATCCGCACAACGACCGCGGCCCGCCGGTCCCCGCCGCGGAGCAGGGCATCATGGCGGGCGCCGATCGCGTCGAAGGAACGCTCTTCGGGAACGGCGAGCGCACCGGGAACGTCGACCTCGTCACGCTCGCGCTGAACCTGTTCAGCCAGGGCGTCGATCCGGAGCTCGACCTCAGCGATATCGACGCTCTGCGCCGCGTCGTCGAGTACGGGAACCGGCTGCCGGTCCATCACCGCCATCCGTATGCCGGCGAGTTCGTGTACACGGCATTTTCAGGAAGCCATCAGGACGCCATCAACAAGGGCCTGGATGCGATGAAAGTGTCCGCCGA
>JBKJTV010000152.1:0-2626 GCA_046589985.1 Candidatus Limnocylindria bacterium
CCCCGAGGACATCGTCATTCGCGCGGAGGCCTCGGGACGGCCGAACGAGTTCGCCGGAACGCTCCGCACCGCAGCCTTCCTCGGCGACCACCTTGACTGCTTCGTCGAGATCGGCGATGTGCTCGTGCGCGCGAAGACACACCCGTCAACGACGCTCCGGCGGGAGCAGCGGGTGTGGGTCGAGTTCCCGGTCGAGCATTGCGTCGCGATCACCGACGACGGCTGGCGGCCGCGTGTGCTCACGCGCTCGTTCGCGGACGACGAGACCTAAGGGACGGCGACCTCGAGGCGCACGACGTTGTCGTAGCCGAGGAACTTGAAGAGCCGGTTCTGCGCGACGAGGATCACGAGCGGCTCCGTACCGGTGTTCACGTACTGATGGACGGTGTTCTGGGGAACGTAGACCGTGTCGCCCTGGCTGAACGCGGCGCGCTGCGGCTCGTTCGCGATCCGCGCGTAGTACTTCTCCGCGATCTCGGCCTCGACGTCCCATTGCAGCGTGTCTCCGCGCCCGGACACGACATAGGCGACCTCGTCCGCCATATGCCAATGCTTCCCGGAGCGGCCAGACGGCGCGATCTGCTGCTCGTAGAGGTCGACTGCGTTCGTACGGAGATCGGTGTGCTCTGGCGATGAGATGACGCGGACGCGTCCGTCGGGCGTCTCCTCCCAATGCGTATCGGACGACTTCACGACCTTCCGCTTCGCGGTCGCCCCGGGGCTCCAGAGCTGCGACCAGTCCTGGCGCTCGCCATACCCGTCCAGCGTGAACGGAGCGCTGCGTCCTTGCTGCCAGAGGCCGAGATACATCCACGCAGACTTCGCTTTGATGACGAGCGCGAGCGCGCGCTTCGTCTGGCTCGCATTGAAATGCTTGTGCACCGAGTCGGCGTGGACGATCGCGAAGTCGCCCTGCTGCCAGTCATAGCGGATGCCGTCGTGGATCTCGTAGCCCGTGCCCTCGAGGATGTAGAAGGTGGCCTCGTTCTGATGGCCGTGCCCGTGGTTCGCGCCTCCCGGCTCGATCTCGACGTGATGCACCTGCAGGGTCTGCGTGCGGAAAGGCTCGTCGCCCGGACCGAGCATCCAATAGGTCGAGGACTGGTCCGAGTCGCCGGAGTGCCCGACGCTCGCGTCATCGACGACGGTGCCCGAGCGGACGACCCGCGGCGCCGCGCGCTGCTTCCGCCGGAACTCGCCGAGCCCGTACTTCTCGGAGACGAGGCCGCGCAGGAACACACGTCCGTCTTCGCCCACTGCCGTCCGATGGTATAACGGTCGGACCATTCGCGTTGGGAGGTCGGGCAGTCGCCGAGCCGAAATACGGATCCGATGTCATCGTCGACCTGCTGAACGCGTTCGGCATCGAGTACGTCGCGCTCAATCCCGGCGCGACGTACCGGGGCCTGCACGATTCGATCGTCAACTACGGCGGAGGCAAGCCCGAGATCATCCTCTGCACGCACGAGAAGATCGCAGTGAGCCTCGCACACGGCTACGCGAAGGCCACCGGAAAGCCCATGGCCGCGATCGTCCACGACGTCGTCGGCCTGCTCCACGGGACGCTGGGCATCTATTACGCGATGCTCGACCGGGCTCCGGTGCTCGTGATCGGCGCGACCGGCCCCGTGGACCGGACGCGCCGCCGCCCGTACATCGACTGGATCCACACCGCGCAGGTCCAGGGCAACGCGGTGCGGGACTTCACGAAGTGGGACGACCAGCCGGCCGTCGTCGCCGACTTCCCGGACTCGTTCGCGCGCGCGTACCGGATCGCGACGACCGAGCCGGCCGGTCCGGTCTACCTCTGCTACGACGCCGGGCTGCAGGAGGATCCGCTGTCAGCGCCGGTCCCGATCGACGATGTCGTCGCCGCGGCGCTCCCGTCGCCCGTACAGGCCGACCCTCGCGCGCTCGCACGCGCTGCCGACCTCCTCGCCGCTGCCGAGCGGCCGGTCATCGTCACCGACTACACCGGGCGCCATCCCGAGGCCGTCCCCGAGCTCGTCGCGCTGGCGGAGCAGCTCGCGGCGGGCGTGATCGACCTGAACGGCCGGGTGAGCTTCCCGAACCGCCACCCGCTGAACGTGTCGGGCAGCGACGTCTCGCTCGCCGAGGCGGACGTCGTGCTCGCCGTCGATGTGGGCGACCTCTTCCGGATGCTGAACGAGCTCGACCGCGACACGCACGAGAAGCGACCGCGCATCCGGCCAGGCACGCCGATCATCGACCTCGGCCTCTCGGAGCTGCGCCAAAGCCAGTGGAGCGAGGACCTCGGGCAGTTCCAGCCGGTCTCGCTCTCGATCGTCGCCGACACGCGGCTCGCCCTGCCTGAGCTGCGCCGGCTCATCGCCGACCGCCCGCCACGGGATCGCTCGAAGCGCCGCGCCGAGGTCGAGCGCCTGCATGCGGACATCGAGCGGAAGTGGCGCGAGCAGGCGCGCGTCGACTGGGACGCCTCGCCTCTCACGGCGCCGCGGCTCGCGAGCGAGATCTGGGAGGTGATCAAGGGCCGCGACTGGGTGCTCACCTCGAATACGCTCGAGAATTGGGCGCTCCGCCTCTGGGACATCGACGGGCCGAAGCGTCACCCCGGGCGATCGTTCGGCACGGCGACGCAGGTCGC
>JBKJTV010000285.1:0-4518 GCA_046589985.1 Candidatus Limnocylindria bacterium
CGGCACGACGGACCTGCGCGGCCTGCACCACCTCGTGCGCGAGATGCTCGACAACGCCATCGACGAGGCCATGAACGGCACCTGCGATCGGATCGACTTGACGATCCACAAGTCGGACGAGATCACGGTCGCTGACAACGGGCGAGGGATCCCGACCGACAAGCAATCGCAGACGGGCAAGAGCGCGCTCGAGGTCGTGCACACGATCCTTCACGCCGGCGGCAAGTTCGGCGGCGCGGGATACAAGGTGTCGGGTGGCCTTCACGGCGTCGGGCTGTCCGTCGTGAACGCGCTCTCGACCAGTCTTGTCGTCGAGGTCCACCGCGACGGCAAGGTCTACACGCAGACCTACGAGCGCGGCAAGCCGACGGGCGCGATGAAGACGGTGGCGAGCCCGAAGCTGCAGCCGCCGCCGATCGTGCCCTGGAAGGCCCGGGCGCGCCTCACCGGCACCGTGACACGGTTCGCACCGGACCCGCAGATCTTCCCGGTCATCGAGTGGGACGCCGGGATCCTTCAGCAGTGGCTGCGCGAGACCGCTTACCTGAACAAGAGCCTCTGGCTGACGCTTCGCGACGAGCGCGACGGCCAGGAGAGCAACTACTACTTCGACGGCGGGGTCGTCTCGTTCGTGCGCCACCTGAACAAGCAGCACCAGACGCTGCACAAGCCGGTCTACACCGAGAAGACCTTCGAGAAGGACACCATCGTCGAGGTGGCGCTCCAGTACAACGACACGTTCGCCGAGCGGATATACACCTTCGCGAACAACATCAACACCATGGACGGCGGCGCCCACCTCACGGGCTTCCGCACCGCCCTCACGCGGACCATCAACTTTCACGCCCGCAAGATCGGCGCGCTGAAGGAGGCGGACCCGAACCTCACCAGCGAGGACGTGCGCGAGGGCCTCACCGCCGTCATCAGCGTGAAGATCAAGGAGCCGCAGTTCGAAGGCCAGACCAAGACCCGCCTCGGCAACGCCGAGGTCCAGGGGCAGGTCGCCTCCGCGGTGAACGATGCGCTCGGCCAGTACCTGGAGGAGAACCCGCAGGAGGCCCGCCGCGTCGTCGAGAAGTGCCTCACCGCTTTCCGCGCGCGCGAGGCAGCCCGCAAGGCGCGCGATCTGGTGCTTCGCAAGGGCGCGCTGGACGGCTTCTCGCTCCCGGGAAAGCTGGCGGACTGCCAGGAGCGCGACCCCGAGAAGTGTGAGCTCATCCTCGTCGAGGGCAACTCGGCCGGCGGCACCGCGAAGAACGGCCGCGACCGGAAGTTCCAGGCCATCCTGCCGCTGCGCGGGAAGATCCTGAACGTCGAGAAGGCGCGCGCGGACAAGATGCTCGGCAACGAGGAGATCAAATCGATCATCACCGCACTCGGCACGGGCATCGGGGATTACTTCGACGCGGGGAAGCTGCGCTACGGCAAGACGATCCTCCTCGCCGACGCCGACGTGGACGGCTCGCACATCCGCACGCTCCTGCTCACCCTGCTTTACCGCCATTTCAAGCCCCTCATCGAGGCGGGGCGCATCTACATCGGGCAGCCGCCGCTCTACCGCCTGCAGCTCGGCAAGGAGGTCCGCTGGACCTACAACGACGCCGAGCGCGACAAGGCGATCAAGGAGCTGAAGGCGCTCGCGAGGACGAAGAAGGCCGACCGCAAGGCGAAGGCGGACGCGAAGGAGTCCGAGGCGCCCGAAACGCCCGCGGCCCGCGGCAAGGGCGCGAAGGTCGACGCCACCCTCACTGGCTCCGGTGCGATCGAGGAGACCTCGGCCAGCTCGGATGAGGGCAGCGACGACGGCAAGGGTGGCCGCGAGCCTGCGATCTCGCGGTACAAAGGTCTCGGCGAGATGAATGCCGAGCAGCTCTGGGACACCACGATGAACCCACTCACGCGCACGCTGAAGCAGGTGACGCTCGCGGACGCCGAGCAGGCCGACCTCGTCTTCGATGAGCTCATGGGCAGCGAGGTCGAGGGACGGAAGAAGTGGATCATGGCGAACGCGCAGAAAGCGGCGCTCGACGTTTGATGACCGGAGTTGGTGACTGATGGCCAATCTGAAAGCGCTCGGTGTCTCCTTCGAGCACTGGTGCTTCGCCTGCGGCAGGCAGAACCCGTCCGGGCTGCAGCTTGACTACGACGTCTCGCGCGACCGGGCGACCACGCGGTATACCGGCACGCAGAAGCACCAGGGCTACGACGGCGCGCTGCACGGCGGCATCGTGACCGCGCTGCTCGACGAGACGATGGGCTGGGCGTTCTTCCACCGCGGCATCTGGGGTGTTACCGCCCGCATCACGGTCACGTTCAAGGAGCCCGTGCCGGTCGGTGAGGAGCTGATCGTCTCCGGCTGGGTCGCTCGCGAGCGGTCGCGGGCGATCGAAACGAAAGGCGAGCTCGTGCGCGCGAGCGACGGTGCCGTGCTCGCGGAAGCCGAGGCGATGTTCATGCGTATGCCGGAAGAGCGCCGGGTGGAGCTTGAGCGCCGTTACGGTGGCACGGTCGGCGACGCGTTCGTGAAGATCCGCGAGGCGCTCGGGCAGGAAGAAGATCTGGAAAAGGCGGGGGTCTCTTGATCGATCGGCCAGGCCGCCCGGGCGACGACCGCGTCGTCAGCGTCGATCTCCAGACGGAGATGCGCAAGGCGTACCTCGATTACGCCATGAGCGTCATCGTCTCGCGCGCGCTTCCCGACGTGCGCGACGGCCTGAAGCCGGTGCAGCGCCGCATCCTTCATTCGATGAACGAGATGGGCCTGCGGAACGACCGCCCGTACCGGAAGTCGGCGAACATCGTCGGCGAGGTGATGGGGAAGTACCACCCACACGGTGACGCGCCGATCTACGACGCCCTCGTGCGCCTCGCGCAGGACTTCACCGTGCGCTACCCGCTCATCCAGGGGCAGGGGAACTTCGGCTGCCTGGGCGGCGACACGCTGGTCGAGCTGAGCAACGGCGAGAAGAAGACGATGCTCGAGCTCGTCGAGCTCATCACAAAAGGGACCCGCTGCGACATCTTCACCATCGACGCGCACCGCAACGTGCGCATCAAGCCGGTGCGAGCGCCGCGCCTTGTCCGCCGCAACGACCCGGTCGTGAAGGTCACGCTCGTATCCGGCGCCTCGGTGACGGCCACGCCCGACCACCGGTTCATGCTTCGCGACGGCACCTATCGCGAAGCCCGCGAGCTCCGGGCGAAGGACAAACTCATGCCCTTCTCGCGCACGGCGATCCCTGAGCGGCTTCACCGCACCGGCGCCTTCCCGGTCCCGGCCGGCCTTTCGGCGGTCGTCGCCTCGGTCGAGCCCGCGGGCCGCATGGACGTCTTCGACCTCACGGTCGACGTCTCGCAGAACTTCGCGCTCGGTGCCGGGATCTTCGTCCATAACTCGATCGACGACGACCCGCCCGCCGCGTCGCGCTACACCGAGGCCAGGCCGGCGGCGATCACCGCCGAGCTCGTCGCCGACCTCGACAAGGACACCGTCGACTGGCACCCGAACTACGACTCCCGGCTCATGCAGCCGGGGGTCATGCCGGCACGCCTGCCGAACCTCATCGTGAACGGCAGCACAGGGATCGCGGTCGGCATGGCGACGAACATCCCGCCGCACAACCTGCGCGAGGTCGTCGAGGCGACGAAGCGGCTCATCGCGGACCCGGACCTCACGAACGACGACCTCTGCGAGACGATCCTCGGTCCTGACTTCCCGGGCGGCGGAGTGATCTACCGCTTGGAGGAGCAGCGCAACGTGGAGACCGCGGCGGTGGAGCGCGTAGACGCCATCCGTCGGGCCTACGCGAACGGCCGCGGCCGGATCCTCATGCGCGCGAAGGCCCATTTCGAGGATATGAAGGGCAACCGTCAGGCGATCATCGTGAGCGAGCTCCCATACGCCGTGAACAAGGCCACGCTCATCGAGAAGATCGCCGAGCTCGTGCAGGCGAAGAAGCTCGCCGGCATCTCCGACCTCCGCGACGAGAGCGATCGCGAAGGCATGCGCATCGTCTTCGAGGTGAAGCGCGACGATGACGCCCGCCGGGTGCTGAACAACCTGTACAAGCACACCGCGATGCAGTCGGCGTTCAACGTGAACATGCTCGCGCTCGTGGACGGCCAGCCCAAGACCCTCTCCCTGAAAGAGGTCCTCCAGCACCACATCGACCACCGTCGCGAGGTCATCCGCCGCAGGACCGAGCACGACCTCGGCAAGGCCAAGGACCGCGCGCACATCCTCGAGGGCTTCAAGATCGCGCTCGACAACATCGACGAGATCGTGAAGACGATCCGCGCGAGCAAGTCACCGGACGTGGCACTTGCGAGCCTGCAAGCGAAGTTCAAGCTTTCGGAGCTTCAGGCGAAGGCCATCCTCGAGATGCAGCTGCGCCGCCTCACCGGGCTCGAACGACAGAAGATCGAGGACGAGTACCGCGAGACGATCAAGCTCATCGCCGAGCTCGAGTCGATCCTGGCGAGCCCGAAGAAGGTCCTTTTCCTCATCACGACCGACCT
>JBKJTV010000304.1:0-5521 GCA_046589985.1 Candidatus Limnocylindria bacterium
GTTCGCCTCGCAACGCACGGGCGATGGCCGGTGCGCCATAGGCGAGCGACTTCCCCACTCCCGTGCCCGCCTCCACGACGAGGACTCCGCCGGTTTCGAGCGTGCGCTCGACCGCAACGGCCATCGCGCGCTGTTCGGGGCGATCCTCATATCCCGCGAAGGCCTTCGCGAGCACGCCGTCCGGCGCGAAGATGGCGGCCGTTGCAAGGCGCCCTGCGGCGGCAGGGTCGCGCCGGCGCACTGGCGCCAGGGTCCGCGCCGCCAGCGCGATCTCGGTCGGGCGGTCGACCCACGCCCCGCGAAGCGCGGCTGCGAGTGCATCGCCGAAGAACGCCGCGACCGGTGCGCCGAGCAGGCCGGTCGTCGCACGGAGCTCCTCGAGGAGCTCGGGGCGGAACGCGGCTGCGGCCCGGGCAAGCTCGCCGAGAAGCGCGGCGCAGGTGAGCGCGTCGTCGAGCGCGCGGTGAGCCGCCCCCGGATCGAGATGCGCGTCGGCGGCGAGCCGCTGGAGCGCGTACGAGCTCGCCTCCGGCCACACGATCGATGCGAGCTCCGCGGTGTCGAGGGACGCCTGTCCGGGTGCGAGCCCGGCGCGCTCGAGGAAGCCGACGTCGAAGGCGACGTTGTGCCCGACCACGCACCCATCGCCGACGAAGGCCACGAAGGACGCGAGCGCGGCCGCGGCATCCGGCGCGCCGCGAAGGTCCTCGTCACGGATACCGGTGAGGCGGGTGATCGCGCGGTCGAGGTCGCGGCCGGGATCGACGAACGTGGCGAATCGCTCACCGGGACTGAGGCGGCCGTCCGCGGCGCGGTCGAGGCGCACGGCGCCGATCTCGACGATGCGGTCGCGCGCCGGATCGAAACCGGTGGTCTCGAGGTCGATGGCGATGAGCTGCTGCACGGTCGCTCGTTTTCTAGCCCGGCGCCGCCCATACCGGGCGGCGCCGGGAGTGACTGCTAGGGATAGATCCCGCGGGTGAGCGTCGCCTCGGCCACGCGGTGCACCGCGACCATATACGCCGCGGTCCGCATGTCGATCTTGTGCTTCTTCGACATCTCGAGCACGTCAGCGAATGACTTCACCATCACCTCTTTGAGCCGCGCGTTGATGGTGGCTTCACGCCAGAAGAGATTCTGGAGGTCCTGGACCCACTCGAAGTACGACACGGTGACGCCACCGGCGTTGCAGAGGATGTCCGGGATGAGGAAGATGCCCTTGTCGTAGAGGATCCGGTCCGCCTCGGGGCTCGTCGGCCCGTTCGCGGCCTCCGCGACGATCCGTGCCTTGATCTTCGGTGCGTTCTGCTCGCCGATCTGGTTCTCGATGGCTGCGGGGATGAGGACCTCGCAGTCGAGCTCGAGGAGCTCGGAGTTCGAGATGCGATCCGCGCCCTTGAAGCCCGACACGGTGCCGTGTTCATTCTTGTAGGCGTCCACCTTGGCGGGATCGATCCCCTTCGTGTTCACGATGCCGCCGCCGGTGTCCGACACCGCGATGACGGTCGCACCGAGCTCGGCCATGAGCCTCGCCGAGTGCAGCCCGGCATTGCCGAAGCCCTGCACGACGACGCGCGCGCCGTCGAGGTCGAGGCCGAGATGCTTTGACGCCTCGATGATCGTGTAGACCGCGCCGCGCGCGGTCGCCTCATTACGCCCTTCGCTCCCGCCGATGGAGAGCGGCTTACCGGTGACGACTGCGGGCGCCGTGTACCCGTGGTGCATCGAGTAGGTGTCCATGATCCACGCCATCGTCTGGGCGTTCGTGTTCACGTCGGGTGCCGGAATATCCCGCTCAGGGCCGATGAGCAGCATGATCTCGGTGGCGTAGCGACGCGTGAGCGTCTCGAGCTGCTGCATCGACATCTGCTTCGGGTCGCAGACCACTCCGCCCTTGGCGCCCCCGTATGGGATGCCGACGACGGCGCACTTCCAGGTCATCCACATCGCGAGCGCCTTCACCTCGCCATGAGTGACCGACGGGTGATAGCGGATCCCGCCCTTGCCGGGGCCGCGTGAGACGTTGTGCTGCACGCGGTATCCGGTGAAGACCTTGACGACGCCGTCCGCCATGCGGACCGGAAAGTGGACGATGAGCTCGCGCTGGCACTCTCGGAGGATCCCGCGCATGTTCGGGTCGAGGTGAAGCCTGTCGGCGGCGATGTCGAACTGCTCGAGAGCGACCTCCCACGGGTCGCGCTGGGTGTGGTCGATGACGGCGGCGCTGGTCATGCGGCTTCCTTCTTTCGTCAGGTGTGTCTCTAGGTCGCCCGTGCCGGGTTGAGCCTGTCGGTGACGAGCCAGTCGTCGTTCGTCTCACCGGCCGCGTACGTGCTGTTCCACGATTTGAGGATGACGCGACGGAACCCCTGCGACTGGAGCGTGTCACGCCAGGCGCGGAGCCCGCGTGAAGCGTAGGCGGTGAGCCGCACGTTCGCGCTCTGCTGCAGGAGCCCTTCCAGGTGCCGCTTGCGCTCGAGCAGCGGGATGCCGATGAGCGGCTCGCCGTCGATCTCGAGCACGTCGAACGCAGCGAAGATCTGCCGCCCTGTCGGCGCCCGGGTGAAGGCGTTGCCGTCGCGATCGACCTCAAGCTCCGGCTCGTCCTGCCAGTCGGGCACCAGGACCCCGTCGATGACCGCGGTCCGGCACCGGGCGAGCGCTCCGATCGCGTCGTAGAGCTCGCGTGGCCCGTCGACGGGGCCGCGGTACCCGATGAAATGCTCACCAGGGTGGCCGAGCCTCACGAGCGCCCGGGTCCCGGGCCATTCCGGCTCGAGGATGTGCCGCTCCGGTTCCGTCTTTTCACGGACGTACCGGGGCCGCTGCGGCGCGATCTCCGCACCGAGGAGGCTTTTCACAGGGTGGACGACCGAGTATCGCAGCAGACCGGGAGTCCTCTTGACAATAAGAACAGCCGTTCTATGATGCGAACGCCTGTTCTGTCCGGAGTGGGAGCCTGAGGGAGCCGGACGGTACGGAGTCCTCGAGCGTGAGGTGATCCCAATGGCGCTCGCAACCGCCGGCTGGCGGCCGATCCCGACCCTGCGTGCCCGCCGTCTTCCCATCCCACCACGTGACGCGCGCGCGGCATCCGGCCCCGCTTGGCGGATGCCGCCGCGCGTCTACACGCCCTTCGCGCCGCGCCGCCTTGCGCAGCCGATGGCCGTCCCCATTCGCGGCACGTCGACCACCGCCGCCCATTCCCCTGGCCGGATGGGCTGGCTCGCGGGTCGCGTGCGAAGGGGCTAGCCGCCGGTCCGCGGACGTCCGCCTTCGTCGCGACCGCTCGCCCACGCGGCGAACGGCGCGGCGAAGGCGCTCAGCTCCGCCGGGATGACGAACTTCGTCCCGGGTGACGCGCCGAGCGCCTTCAGCGCCTCGAGGTACTGAAGCGCCATCGTCTTCTGGTCCACCCGCTGGGCCGATTCGTTGATCGACGACAGCGCGAGCGCGAAGCCTTCGGCCCGGAGGATCGCCGACTGCCTCGAACCCTCGGCCTGGAGGATGTTCGACTGCTTGTCACCCTCGGCCACCAGGATCGCCGACTGCTTCTGCCCCTCCGCTTCGAGGATCGCCGCGCGCCGGTTGCGCTCGGCGGTCATCTGGCGGTCCATGGCCTCCTGGATGCCGCGCGGCGGGACGATCTCGCGGATCTCGACGCGGTTCACCTTGACGCCCCAGCGCTTCGTCTCGTCGTCGAGCTTGATGCGCAGGACCTCGTTCATCTCCTCTCGCTTGGCGAACACGTCGTCGAGGGGCAGGTCGCCGATGACCGCGCGGAGCGTCGTCGACGCGATCTGCTGCACCTGCTGCCGGAAGTTCTGCACCTTGATCACCGAGTCCGCCGGCTCGACGACCTGCTGGAAGATCAGGAAGTCGATATTGATGGTCGCGTTGTCTTTCGTGATGGTGGTCTGCTGCGGGATCTCGACGCTGAACTCGCGGAGGTCGACCGACGTCGCGAGCTGGATCGGCGGCGGGAACAGGAGCACGAGCCCCGGCCCGGCGGTCTTCTGGTATCGCCCGAGGAAGAACACCACGAGCCGTTGATATTCCGGAACGATGTGGACGACGCTCCGGATGATGAAGATCGCGAAGACCGCGATCGCGATCGGCAGTATCAGTTCCATCAGGGACCCCTTCCTTCCGCCGGCCTGTCGGCCGGCTCGACGATAAGCCGCACGCCCTCGACGCGGACCACACGCACTTGGCTCCCCCTTCCGATCGGCCCGAGCTCGCTCACCGCCGTCCATTCGTCATCGCCCGCCCGGACGATGCCGGTCGGCGAAAGGTCTGACTTCGCGACACCAAGCGCGCCCACAAGCGACTCGGCGCCGCTGACCACCGGCAGTGTGCGATATCGGAGGCTTGCGCGAGCGATGATCGCGAAGAACGCACCGGTGACCGCGACGATGCCCGCGATGAGGAGCGGGTCGACCGAGTAGCGGAAGCCCGGGAAGGTCGGCCGGATCGGCGGGAAGATGACGACTGTCCCGATGACGAGCGCGACGAGCCCGCCGACGGTGAGCAGACCGTGGCTCACGATCTTGATCTCGGCGACGAAAAGCGCGACGGCGAAGACCATGAGCGCGATCCCGGCCGCGTTCGCGTCGAGCGTCCCGAAGGCGAAGAGGGCGAGGACGATGCAGATGACGCCGACGACGCCCGGGAAGAGGAGGCTCGGGTTCGAGAGCTCGAAGATCAGCCCGTAGGTCCCGAGCGTGAAGAGCAGGACGGCGATCTGCGGATCCGTGATGAGGTGGAGGAAGATCTCCAACGGATTGCGCGGGTCCTCTTCGATCGGAACGCCGCGCGTACGAAGCGTCACGGTCCGCTGCGGCAGGACGACGTCGCGTCCGTCGATCTTCGCGAGCAGCTCCGGCACGTCGACGGCGACGACGTCGATGACGCCGATCTTCACAGCCTCGTCGTCGCGGATGCTCACGCTCTTCCGGACGGCATCCTCTGCCCACTGCTCGTTCCGGCCGCGGGCCTTCGCGATCTTCGTGATCTGCGCCACAGCGTCGTTCTCCGCCTTCAGGCGCAGATCGCCCTGGATGTTGCCGCCGGACGCATCCACCGGGTGCGCCGCGCCGATGTTCGTGGCCGGTGCCATCGCCGCGAGGTGGCCGGCCATCGTGATGAACGTCCCGGCCGACGCCGCGCGCGCTCCGGGCGGCGAGACGTAGACGATGACGGGGACGCGTGCGTTGAGCAGCAGGCCCGTGATCCGGTACGTCGAGTCGATGAGACCGCCGGGGGTGTCCATCGTGAGGACCACCGCCGCCGCGCCACGCTCCTCGGCGCCGGTGATGACGCGCTCGACGTAGCGCACGGTGATCGGGTTGATGACGCCCTCGATCCGGCCGAGCACGACGGGCGGGATTCGCACGGCCTGCCCCTCGGCGATGCCCGAAAGGCCACCGGCGAGTCCGAGCGCCAGAGCGATGACCGAGAGGACGCGAAGAGTGGTCGTGAGGGGAGTCTAGGAGTGTGTGTTCAGCGCCTGGCTCACCCG
>JBKJTV010000046.1:0-8697 GCA_046589985.1 Candidatus Limnocylindria bacterium
GGCGATGAACGCCGTCGCCACGGTCGGCACCGAGCGATAGAGGCCGCCGAGGCGCCGGTCGCTCGCGCGCGCGGACCAGGACGCCCAGAGGACTGCGCCGAGCAGGAGGAGCGCGGACAGGGCGATCGAGAACGGGAGCCTGACGGCTGGCGGTGCGTCGACGATCCGCGGCAGGGCGAGCTCGACCGCGGTGACGGCGGCCCAGTACGCGAGCTTGATGGTGGTGATCCGGCCCACGAGGAGCGTGAGTGTGTTGCGGTGCGGCCGGGGTCGCGGCGGACGCTCCGCTAGCGGTAGGTGGTCCACCACTTCTGCAGGAAGTACATCGCTGCAAGGAGGAGGGCCACCGTGATGAACACGACGTAGAACTCCTGGGACTCCGCCACCTCGGTCAGCACCTATTTCTCCTCGCCACGCAGCCAGGCCACCACGCGCTTGATGGCCTCATCGTTGAGCTGGCCGCCTTCCGACGCGGCCTGCGGGGTCATGAACGTGTCGGGCTTGATCTTCTTCGCGTTGCTCACCCACTTCAAGAGCCAGTCGGGGTCGGTCCGCGAGAGCGCGGTGAGCGGTGCGTTCTCGGGCCGGGGCTTCGAGCCGGCTGCGATCCAGTCGGAGAGGTTCGGCGCGGGGGGCAGCAGGCTCGGCTGGCCGGACGCGATCCCGTGACACGCCGCGCAGGACGCCTGCGCGACGTCCTTGCCGGAGCGGATGGCAGGCGGGTCGGGGATGTGCTCGACGACAGAGTGCTTCTCATCGTGCTCCTGGCGGATGTGGGCGACGTCGGCCCAGTCCTCTTCGGTGCCATACATGATGAAGTCGGCCGCCTGCTTCACCTGCCACTGCGAGAGCTGCCCGCCCTCGCTGCGTGCCCAGGCCGGCATCGAGTAGCGCGGCGGATCGAAGTGCCGGCCACGCTCGATCGTCTGCTCGATGAGCCTGCGCCGGGCGCCGAGCGCCGCCGGGTCCTCCTTCATGGTCGCGTACTTGTTGCCTGAAATGTTGAGCGGCAGGCCCGGCAGTGTCTGGCCCTCCGGGTTGACTCCGCCCTTCCCGTCCCGCCCGTGGCAGTCATAGCAAAGGCTCGCGTAGACCTCCTTGCCGCGGCGGACGTCGAGCCGGAGCTGGTGCTCGGTCGCCGCGCCGCGCAGGCCCCTGCCCGGCGCGAGCGGGCTCGCGTCACCCTGGATGACGAAGTAGCCGCCGATCATCCCGAGCACCGCGAAGATCGTCGCCGCGCCGATGAGGATCTTCTTGTCGAGGTTGCCGGAGATCTCGAGCGGGTCCGGCGACGCGGGGATCGCCGAGACGTAGTACGGCGTGGGCTGCTCGATCGTCGCCCCAGCGTCGTAGTGCTGCCGGAGGAGCTCGACGCCGTACACCTCTTCATCGGGCTCCACCTGCTCCTGGTGGCGGATGAGGAATGCGAAGAGGCCGATGAGACCGATGAAGAGCAGCGCCGAGGCTGCGGCAAGGAGCGTGTTGACGTCAAGCGCCATCAGGCGTCCTTCACTTCGATGTGGGCCGGATCGAACTCGTTCTTCGTGCGATCGATGACGTTCAGCGGATTCGTATCGACGATGAGGCTGCCGCCCGAGTCCTCGGTGATGTGGAAGAGCTGGAGCGGCTTCGGCGCGGGGCCGCCCTGCACGACCGCGGTCTTCTTGTTGAAAAGCGAGCCGTGGCAGGGGCAGTGGAACTGGCCGGTCGTTCCGTCGGGCGCGGTGTCGCCGGGGGTGTACGGGACGCTGCACCCCAGGTGAGTGCACTTCCGATAGACGGCGAGGATGCCGCCCGGCGCGTGCAGCAGGAAGAACTTCCCTTCGACGTAGAGCTGCGGCGTGTCGTCGCTCGCCTTGAACCTCGCGAGGATGTCGGCCTTCTTGCCGGCCGGGATCTTCGCGCCGAGGCCGATGATCTTGTTCACGCGCATGAACGGGACGAGGACGCCGCCGATCTCCCCGAGCGCCAGGAGCGTGCCGCCGAGGAACGCGAGGCGGAAGAATTGCCGGCGCTTGATGCGAGTGAGCAGCCCGCCCGCCTGGATCGACGTGTCGTCGTGCGGCCTGATCACCTGACTACTCGATCGTCGCCGGGAGGTTCCACGGCGCGTAGAGGTCCATGCCCGGGCCGCGCATCGAGGTGCCGACGAAGGTAAGGACCAGATAGGTGCAGACCCAGGCGGTCCAGACCGCGATCATCACGTCGCGCGTGCTGCCGTTGAACACGCGCTTCACGAGGAGCACGAGCAGCGCGGTCAGCGAGACCATCGCCCCGATCGGGACGAGGTAGTCCGGGAACAGCACCTTGCCGCCCGGCAGGTACTGGCTCGCGAAGGTGATGTAGCCGTTCGCCTTCAAGAGGGCGTCGAGCCCGATGAGAGCGAACATGAGCACGGTCGCGTAGATCGCCGAGAAGATCGCGATGCGCTTTCCCGTGGGAGTCGTGAAGTAGATTCCGACGCCTGCGCGGCTCCGATCGAGGTACGGAATGCTCATCATGAAGCCGATCCAGATCGTGGGAACGATCATGCCTGCGAGGCCCTTATCCATGTGGAGCAGCAGCTCCTGCAGGTTGAGCAGGTACCACGGAGCCTTCGACGGGTTCGGCGTCCGGTCCGGGTTCGAGTGGTCCTGGAGCGGCGCGTTGAAGAGCGCCGCGAGCACGAACAGCGCGATGAACCAGAGCATCGCGACGATGAACTCGATGACGAGGAGGTGGGGCCACACCATCGCCGTGTCTTCGACGCGCTTGTCGACACGCACGACGGAGTCCTGCCGGACGAACGCGAGGAGCCGGAGGCGCTTCTCCTGACCGGGGAACGGCTGCGGCCCTCTCTGCAAGGTCATAGCGGACCGGAGATGCCGCCGTCCTTCCGGATGCGCCAGAAATGGATGGCGATCAGGAAGGCGGTCGCGAGCGGCAGCGCCACGACATGGAGGACGTAGAACCGCAGGAGGGCGTTCGGACCGAGCTGATAGCCACCGAAGAGCGTGAAGGCGAACTCGTCGCCGATGATCGGTGTCGCGCGGGCGATCTCGTAGCCGACCGTGACGGCCCAGAACGCGAGCTGGTCCCACGGCAGGAGATAGCCCGTGTACGAGAGCAGGATCGTCAGCACGAACAGCAGCGTTCCGATGACCCAGTTGAACTCGCGCGGCGGCTTGTACGAGCCGGTATAGAAGACGCGGACCATGTGCAGGAACACGGTGATGACCATGCCGTGCGCCGCCCAGCGGTGCATGTTCCGCAGCAGCTGGCCGAACACGACCACGGTCTCGAGGTCCTTCATGTCCGAGTAGGCCCACTCGGTCGTGGGCCGGTAATAGAACATGAGCAGCGTCCCCGTCAGGGTGAGCAGCAGGAACAGGAAGAAGGACAGCCCGCCCATGCACCACGTGTACGGGATCGCCAGCGCGTGGCGGCGCACCTTGACCGGGTGCAGGTGCAGGAAGACGTTCGAGAACACGGCGAGCGACTGGTTCTTCCGCGAGTCGGGATAGCCGTGCCGGAAGAGCGAGCGCCAGATCGGGCCCTGCTTGAAACGGTTCCAGAACTGCAGCGGGATGTCGAGCACGGTCTGTTCGGCCCTCTTTCTCTTAGTGCTTCGCGGTCACTTCGCGTTTCGCGGGCGGGACACTGCCGTTGCCGTGGCCATTCGAGTGCGCGTGACCGTACGCCGAGACGTCTTTCAGGCCTGCCGCCAGGACGGGATCGTACATGGGGAGCGGACGGATCGATTTGCGGCCCCCGACGGTGAGGTCCAGGTGGATCTCGTCGTCGAGCGACTCCTTCGGGAGCGCCTTGCCGGCGGACGGGATCACGGCACCGTAGCGGTTCATCGTGATGGCGTCGGTCGGGCAACGGATGATGCAGAGCGCGCAGCGGATGCAGGACGTCTCATCAAGGAAGAACGCGACGCCGTTCTGCCATTGCTTCGCCTGACCGACCGCGGGGATCGCGCCGTCGTCGACGATGTCGCTCAGGTCCACCATGTGGATGACGTCCATCGGGCACACGTCGACGCAGCCCCCGCAGATGATGCAGAGCTCGCCGATGATCTCGATGTTGAAGTTGCACTTGAGGCACCGGTCGGACTCCGCGATCGCCTGCGCCTCCGTGTAGCCCTGGTTCACCTCGAGGAAGAGGCCGCGACGGTCCTTCTTCTGGAGCTTCGGCATCTCCTGGCGCGGGATACGGTCGTAGTCGACGGACATGTTGTGATAGATGCGCGCAAGCTCGCCTTCACCCGCGACGAGGCCCAGGTTGTCCGGCGTGCTCGAGCGGCGCAACGTGACGATCTCGTGGTATTCGGGGACGCGGACCGACGCAGCATCCCCGTCGAGGAAGCGTGAGACCTGCTGCGCCGCGGAGCGACCGTCGGCGACGGCCTCGATGATCGTCGAGGGCCCCGTCCGGTAGTCGCCCGCAAGGAAGATCTTCTTCACCGCGCTCTGGTAGGTCTCGGGGTCGATCTTCACGTCGCGCCAGCGCTTCACGCGGAACTCCGGGAACTCGTTCAGCCAGGTCGTGTCGGGCGCCTGGCCGAGTGCCAGGAGGACGGTCTCGCAGGGGATCTCGAACTCGCTCCCGGGGATCGGCTCGGGGCTACGGCGGCCGCTCTTGTCGGGCTCGCCCAGCTTATTGCGGATGAACCGGACAGCGCGCACGTGACCCTTCGCGTCGGCGAGCACCTCGACCGGCGACGAGAGGTACACGAACTGCATCCCCTCGCGCTCCGTCTCGGCAAGCTCCTCGTCGTCGACGACCATCTCGTCGCGGCCGCGGCGGTACACGATGTAGACGTCGTCCGCGCCAAGCCGCCAGGAGGTCGAAGCGCAGTCCATCGCGGTGTAGCCACCGCCGAGGACCACCACGCGCCTCCCCACCTCGACCGGTCGCTGGCGATACGCGCGCTCAAGGAACACGATGCCCGCGACGACGCCCTGGGACTCCTCACCGGGGATGCCGATGTAGTTCGGCTCGAAGCAGCCGGCGGTCGCGAGGACCGCGTCGTATTCGTCGTGCAGCTGCCGGAGCGAGACGTCGCGCCCGACGTAGGTCGAGAGGCGCAGCTCGACGTTCTCGTTGACGACGCCCGCGATGTCGCGGTCGATGACCTCGCGCGGCAGGCGGAACGGCGGGACGCCCGCGAGCGTCGTGCCGCCGGCCTGGTCGAGCGCGTCGTAGACCGTGACGCCGAAGCCCTGTTTCACGAGATCGCTCGCCGCAGAGAGACCCGCGCAGCCCGCACCGATGACCGCGACTCGCTTCGAGGGCGGGCCGAAGACCGGGGGCGGAGGCTGCGTGTACGGGCGACCGTCGATCCGGACGTTCTGGTGCGACCAATCCGAGAGGAACTTCTTCATGTAGCGGATCGAGAGCGGCTTATCGACCTCCTTGCGGCGGCAGGCCGTCTCGCACGGAGCCGCGCAGACGGAGCCGCAGATCGAGGCCATCGGGTTCGGGTCGAGCGCAAGCTCCCAGGCCTTCTCGAATTCGCCAGCCGCGCCGAGGTTGAGGTAGCCGCGGCAGTTCGTCTTCACGGGACAGGCTTCCTGACAGGGGATGTTGTCCTGATACCAGGACGGGGCGACCTCGACGACCTGGTACAGCTCTCTCATGTGGCGATGTCATGCTACCGGCGCGTGCTTGCTTCGCAAACCAGGCGTCCGACCGCCGTCATCGAGCGGAAGATCCGCCTCGATGGCACCAGCAGCGAGTTCTCGTGCGAAGGGCTGGCGGTGGAGCCCGGCCGGCGTGCGGTCCTGCGCTACACGAGCGACCAGGTCGTGCGCATCCGCGACACCGACATCGCACTCCCGGCCGGCACCATCACCCTCGCGCACTACTGGACCGACCGGCCCTACAACGTCTACCACTGGCTCAGCCTGGGCCGGACCGTCGCGTACTACGTGAACGTGGCGGACCGGACCCGGATCGAGACAGGGAGCGTCTCCTATCGCGACCTGGTGGTGGACGTTGTCGTGCGGCCGAGCGGTGCGCTCGAGATCCTGGACGAGGACGAGCTTCCCGCGGACCTCGAGCCCGCAGCGCGCAAGGCGATCGCGGACGCCCTCGAGGTCGTCGTCACGGGAGCGAAACGGCTCGCCGCGGAGATCGAGCAGGAGAGCCGCCGCTACCGGTGACGGAGTCCTTGGCCGCCGGCGCCCTCGCCGGCCTCGCGATCGCGATGCCGCCGGGTGCCATCGCCACGCTCATCCTCGCCACCGGCCTCCGACAGGGCTTCCCGTTCGCCGCGGCCGCCGGCCTCGGCGCCGCGACCGTCGACTTCGCCTACGCGCTCGCAGCACTCTTCCTCGGCACGGCGATCTCGGCGCTGCTCGCGGGTGCCGAGCGGCCACTGCAGGTCGTGACGGGCATCGTGCTGCTTGTCTTCGGCACCTGGGGCGCCAGCCGCGCGCGCCGTCGCGCGCCGGAGCGCGCCGCGCCCGTCGTCACCTCACGCGACCTCCTCTCGACCTACGGGCGCTTCGCCGCGCTCACCGCAGTGAATCCCGCGACTCTCGGCTACTACATCGCGGTCGCGATCGGCCTCGGCGCCGCCACCATCCCGAGCGTGCCGGCGTTCGCGCTCGGCGTGTTCGTCGCGTCTGCCGGCTGGCAGCTGCTGCTCGCGACGGTCTCGGGTGCGTTGCACGGACGGCTCCCGGAGGGGGCGCGGGTGTGGGCGGTGCTGGGCGGCAACCTCATCGTCGCGCTGCTGGGGGTCGCTGTGCTCCTACGTGCTCTCGCCTAGCGCGACAGCTACGTCGCGAAGTGACCTCGTCCCAGCTGGTCTTCCCACGTCATCCCTGGCCACCTTCCCTCACCGCTTGAGGGAAGGCTCGCTCGTTCGGGAAGATCGTTCGACGGCGCCTGATGCGTCCAGCGCGTGCTCTAGGGGACTGGCTGAATGCCTCGCAGCCAGCGTTCGGCCTCGGCGGTCGAGCGGAACCGGTGGACCCGAAAGTGAGCGCGATCGGGCTGCGCGAGCTCACGCTCGAAGCGGCGGCGGCGTCCCCGGTAGGTGCGGATGAAGTACGGGATGAGGGCGTCCTTCCCGAACAGCGCGTTGCCGAGGGACTCGCGATTCCCGCCCCACAGCACCTCACGGCGCCAGGAGCGCCGGACCGTGCGGCGGAGCGTGCGCCAGAGCATCAGCGGGGCCGGAGGATCCAGCCAGATCACGGTGTCCGCCCGCCCCCAGACGATGTCGCGCGACGCCGAGTAGTTGCCGTCGACGACCCAGGCGTCCCCGCGGGTCGCTTCGTCGACCTGCGCCCGGAAGACGGCGCGCCCAGGGGCGATCCAGCTGCCCTGCTGCCAGTGGATCGCGTCGAGCTCTATCAAGGGAAGGCCGGCCTGACGCGCAAGGACGCGGGCAAAGGTCGTCTTGCCCGCGCCCGACCCAGATCCCACCACCGAAACGCGCCGCACCGGGCGCGCACTGTACGTCTAGGCGATGCGACGACGGAGGACCATCCGCTCGACCCCGCGAAGGTCGTCCTCGCGTCGAGGCCCCGAGTGGGCGAAGGCGAACGTGCGGAGCGCCGCCGTCGGGTAGCACCGCAGGCTGGGCACGAAGCGCTCGTCTGCCATCAGGCGCTCGGCGCGCGCCGCGTCCCTCATCGCGAGACGGATCGTGCTCAGCAGCTCCATCGTCGTCCTCCACATCGCTGACATGGATGGAGGATGGCCGTCGGGGCCGACGGCGACCGCGCCCGCGGGTACGCGGATCGCGTCGTTCCGCGAACGGCCCGGGTGCGTCGCGCGATGCACCCGGCGCGCTCGGGCTATCCTCGGACTCCCCGATGAAGCTCCATGAATTCCAGGCGAAGCAGGTCCTTTCACGCGCCGGTATCCCCATTCCCGATGGGCACGTGGCGACCACTCCCGCCGAGGTCGAAGCCGCCGCCCGGGCGATGGGCAAGGGACCATGGGTCGTGAAGGCGCAGGTCCATGTCGGCGGGCGCGGAAAGGCCGGCGGCATCAAGGTCGCGACGACGCCCGCGGAGGCGCGCACACACGCGGAGGCGATCCTCGGCATGGACATCAAGGGTCTGCGGGTCGAGAAGGTCTACCTTGAGCGGGCCGCGAAGATCGCGAAGGAGCTCTACCTCGGGATCACGCTCGATCGGGACCGCCGACGACCGGTGGTCATGCTCTCGACCGTCGGCGGGATGGACATCGAGGAGGTGGCGTCCCAGTCACCGGAGAAGATCGCCCGCGGTTGGCCGAGCCCCCTGCTCGGGCTCCTGCCCTTCGAGGCGCGGGCACTCTGCTTCGAGGCAGGGGTCGACGCGGCCCAGCGCGACGCGGTGACCGATGTCGCGCAGCGTCTCTACCGGACCTACGAGGAGACCGACGCAACGCTCCTCGAGATCAATCCCCTGTTCATCCAGGAGGACGGCTCCGTCATCGCCGGCGATGCGAAGCTCGACGTCGACGACAACGCACTGTTCCGGCAGCACGACCTCGCGAAGCTGCGAGAGGTCGCTCCGGATGAGGCCGCCGAGGAGCAGGCCCGCGGCCTGGGCTTCTCGTACGTCCAGCTGGAGGGCGATGTCGGGATCATCGGGAACGGCGCCGGCCTGGTCATGAGCACGCTCGACGCGGTGCGCAACGCGGGCGGCCGCGCGGCGAACTTCCTCGACGTCGGGGGTGGCGCCAAGGAGGATGTCGTTCGCGCCGCGC
>JBKJTV010000133.1:0-3638 GCA_046589985.1 Candidatus Limnocylindria bacterium
CCTCGGCATCGCGATCGTGTCCACGTCCTCCGGTCTCATGACCGGCCGTGACGCGGAGAAGAAGGCCCTCGGTGGCGAGGTCCTGGCGTACGTCTGGTAGGTGGTCATGACTCACTACGTGATCCATGACCGTCCTGCTGCCAGTCTGCTGACGCAGACTGGAAGAAGGTGTAAGTAGATGAGCCGGATCGGAAAGATGCCCATCCCCATTCCCAGCGGCGTCGACGTGAAGATCACGGGGCAGGCGGTCGCCGTGAAGGGGCCGAAGGGCGAGCTGCACCGCACGTTCCACGGGCTCGTGAAGCTCGACCGGGGCGACGGCAAACAGCTCACGGTCACGCGCGCGGACGACTCGAAGCAGGCCAGATCGTTGCACGGCCTGTCGCGGACGCTCCTCGCGAACATGGTCACGGGCGTCACGACCGGCTATCACAAGGATCTCGAGATCAGCGGTACGGGGTACCGCGCCGTCCTCCAGGGGAAGAAGCTGCAGCTGGCACTCGGCTTCTCGCACCCGGTCGAGATCGACCCGCCGGCGGGCATCACGTTCACGCTCGATTCGCCGGTGCGGCTGCGCGTCTCCGGCGTGGATAAAGAGGTCGTCGGCGAGGTCGCCGCGAACATCCGTGCCTGGCGCGTCCCGGACCCGTACAAGGCGAAGGGCGTGAAGTACGCGGGCGAATACATCCGCCGCAAGGCCGGCAAGGCCGGCAAGGTCGGCGCGAAGGCCTAGGAGGGGAGCAGATGGCGAAGACGAGAACGACCGCACGGATCGCGCGCCACACCCGTATCCGCAACAAGATCGCGGGGACGGAGGCGAGGCCGCGCCTTGCCGTGTTCCGCTCCATCACGCACATCTACGCCCAGCTCATCGACGATCAGAACGGCAGGACCGTCGCGTCCGCGTCGGACGCGGCCGGCACCGGCAAGAAGAGCGAGCGCGCCGCCGCAGTGGGCACGCAGCTCGCGGAGCGTGCGAAGGCCGCCGGGATCGAGAACGTCGTCTTCGACCGCGGTGGCTATCGCTACCACGGCCGCGTGAAGGCGCTCGCCGACGCGGCGCGCAAGGGAGGACTTGTCTTCTAGATGGCAAAGATCGATGCGAACCGTCTCGAGCTCACGGAGCGCGTGGTGCAGATCAACCGCGTCTCCAAGGTCGTCAAGGGCGGCCGCCGCTTCAGCTTCTCGGCGATCGTGGTGGTCGGCGACGGCCGCGGACACGTTGGCGCGGGGCTCGGCAAGGCGGATGAGGTCCCGGACGCCATCAAGAAGGGCGTCGCGGACGCCAAGAAGCACGTCATGCTCGTGCCGCTCATCAAGCGGTCGATCCCGCACCCGGTGACCGCCGACTTCGGCGCGGCGAAGGTGCTTCTGCGGCCGGCCTCGAAGGGCACCGGCGTCATCGCCGGCGGCTCCGTGCGCGCGGTCGTCGAGTCTGCGGGCATCCACGACATCCTCTCGAAGTCGCTCGGCAGCTCGAACCCGGTCAACGTCGTGTGGGCCACGATGAAGGCGCTCTCGCAGCTTCGCTCGATGGAGACCGTCGCCGAGATGCGCGGCGTCCGCATCGGCCCGCGCAAGCGCGCCGAGGCGGTCATCGACGACTCCGAGGCCGTCCCGGCATGAGCACTGTCGAGATCCACCAGCACAAGAGCTCCATCGGAGAGAAGATCGGCGCACGGCGGACGCTCCAGGCACTCGGCCTTCGGCACACCGGCGCGACCGTGACGCAGGAGGACTCCGTCACCCTGCGCGGGATGGTCCGGCGGGTGGCTCATCTGGTCCACGTGCGCCCATCAGCTGAGTCCCCTTCAAAGGAGAAGCGATGAAGCCGCACGCCCTCACTCCGAACCGGGGCTCGCGCAAGAACCGCCGCCGCGTCGGCCGTGGCTCGTCCGCGGGCCAGGGCAAGACCGCCGGCAAGGGCACGAAGGGCCAGCTCGCGCGGAGCGGTCCGGGTCTGCCGGGCTGGTTCGAAGGTGGCCAGATGCCGATCCACATGCGCCTGCCGAAGCTGCGCGGCTTCAAGAACCGCAGGCGCGTGCCGTACGTCGCCTTCAACGTCTCGCAGCTCGAGTCCTATTCGCTGGACGGCAAGGTCACGCCGGCCACGCTCGAGGCGAAGGGCCTGGTGAACCCGGGCGCCCGCCTGAAGGTGCTCGGCAACGGCGAGGCGAATGGCAAGTTCGAGGTGCACGCGCACGCCGCTTCCGCGACGGCGCGCACGAAGATCGAGGCCGCCGGCGGCTCGATCGTCCTGATCCAGTTCACGGGGGCCCTGTAGCCCCGTGAAGGCGATCGAGACCTTCCGCGACAGCTTCCGGGCGACCGACCTTCGAAACAAGCTGCTGTTCACCCTCGGCATGCTCGTCGTCTTCCGGTTCCTGGCACACGTGCCGCTCCCGGGCGTCGACCACGCGCAGCTCACCGCTGTCCTGAACAGCAACCAGCTGCTCAGCCTGCTCGACCTCTTCTCCGGCGGCGGCCTCGCGCGGCTCTCGATCGTCGCGCTCGGCGTGAACCCCTACATCAACGCCTCGATCATCATGACGCTGCTCAACCAGACGATCCCGGCACTCGAGCGCCTCTCCAAGGAAGGCGAGTACGGGCGCAACAAGATCAACCAGTACACCCGCATCCTCACCGTGCCGCTGTCACTGCTCCAGGGGATCGGCGTCGCGGTGTTCATGCAGCGGTCGGGCGTGCTGCCGGCCTTCGGGCCGCAGGACTGGGCCGCGACGATCTCCATCCTCGCGACGTTCACCGCAGGCACGCTCGTCCTGATGTGGCTCGGTGAGCTCATCAGCGAGAAGGGCATCGGGAACGGCATCAGCGTGATCATCTTCGCCGGCATCGTCGGCCGGCTGCCGCAGACGCTCGGGCAGACCTTCGCGGTGCAGGAGAACTACCTGGCGCTCGCGCTCTACGCCGTCATCGGCGTCGGGGTCATCGCGGCGATCATCTTCATCCAGGAAGGCCAGCGGCGGATCCCGGTCCAGTACGCGAAGCGCGTCCGCGGCACGCGGATGTACTCCGGCGGCTCGACCCACATCCCGCTTCGGGTGAACAGTGCCGGCGTCATCCCGATCATCTTCGCGATCTCGATCCTGCTACTGCCGAGCCAGATCGCGCAGTACTTCACGAACAGCGAGACCGACTGGCTGCGCAACGCCGCGACCGCCGTGGTCGGCGCATTCCAGAACGCGGTGCTCTACAACGGGGCGTACTTCGTCCTCGTCGTGGCCTTCACCTTCTTCTACACCGCGTTCACCTTCGTTCCGAACGACGTTGCCGACAACATCAAGCGCTACGGTGGCTTCATCCCCGGGATCCGCCCGGGCCGGCCGACGGCCGAGTTCCTCGGACGCGTCGTCACCCGGATCACGATCGCCGGAGCGCTCTTCCTCGGCATCGTGGCCGTCATGCCCACGCTCGTCGGCGACATCACCGGCGTGCAGACCCTCCGGCTCGGGGGAACGAGCATCCTCATCGTCGTCGGCGTCGTGGTCGAGACGATGAAGCAGCTCGAGGCGCAGCTCCTCATGCGGAGCTACGAGGGCTTCATCCGTTGACCGGCGAGCCGGCGGCGGGCGACATCATCTTCATGGGCCCGCCGGGCGTGGGAAAGGGGACCCAGG
>JBKJTV010000284.1:0-7499 GCA_046589985.1 Candidatus Limnocylindria bacterium
TCTCCCGCAGGTGACCGACCCGACCGGCTACCAGATCACGCAGATCGAACCGACCGAGCTCTCCGACGAGCAGGCCGCGGAGGCCGCGCGCCTGCAGCAGGCGATCCAGCACGAGCGGTTACCGGAAGATCCGCTCACCCCGCTCGAGGTCTACATCCAGCGCATGCGCATCAAGCCCCCGTCGCAGTGGCGCGCGGTCTTCGCCGCCCGCGACTCGGCCGGTCGCCTCGCCGGCGTCGGCGCGACCGGATACGGCACGAACGAGCCGGAGCAGGCGCACCTCCGCTGGTGCGATGTGAGCGTCGCCACGAGCCACCGGCGACAGGGCGTCGGCCGCGCGCTCTTCCGCAGGCTCGTCGAGGCGGTCGACGGACAGGGCACCGACCTCGTCTTCATCGGCCAGGGCAACGACCGCGTCCCCGCGGGCGAGCCATTCGCGCGTTCCCTCGGTGCGACGCCGGGTCTCCCCATGCGAATGAACCAGCTCGTCATCGGCGAGGTCGACCGGATGAAGCTCAAGGATTGGGCTGCGGTCGCCTCGCCCGGATATCGGCTCGCGCGCGTGGATGGGAAGGTCCCCTCCGACGTGATGTCGGCGTACCTCGAGGCCGCGAACGGGATGAACGACGCGCCGAAGGGGGACATCGACTTCGGCGAGTGGAAGGTCACGGAAGAGCAGGTGCGGGAGCGCGAGGACTGGCTCCGGCAGGCGGGCCAGGAGTGGTGGCTGCTCGTCGCGATCCACGAGGCGACGGGCGAAGGTGCCGGCTTCACCGAGGTGACCTACGACCCGAAGGTGCCGCACGTCGTCCACCAGCAGGGCACCGCGACGGTCCCGGCCCACCGCGGCCACCGGCTCGGCCTGTGGCTGAAGGCCGTGATGCTCGAGCGCATCCTCGACGAGCGGCGTGAGGCGAGGTTCATCCGCACCGGCAACGCGAACGTGAACGAGCAGATGCTCGAGATCAACACGAAGCTCGGGTTCAGGCACGCCTGGCAGACGACGCTCTGGCAGGTGAAGCAGGCCGATGCTCGCAAGGTGCTCGGCCTCGAGACCGCGGAGGCGCGCTCCTAGAGGGTCAGGTTGACCGTCACGCTCTTGCGCTGGGTGTAGCTCTCGAGCATCCCCTCGAGCGAGTTCTCACGGCCCATCCCGCTCTGCTTGAACCCCCCATACGGCTGACCAACGAGCTGCCCGAGACCTTGGTTCACCTGGATCCAGCCCGCGTCGATGGCATGCGCTGTCCGCAGCGCCTTCCCGATGTCGCGCGTCCAGATGTACGCGGCGAGGCCGTAATGGGTCTCGTTCGACATCCGCACGACCTCCGCCTCGTCGGACCAGGGGATGGCCACGAGCACCGGTCCGAAGATCTCCTCGCGCGCGACACGCCAATCGGATCGCGCGTTCGCGATCACTGTCGGCTCGATGTAGTACCCCTCGGCGAGCGGCCCCTCCTTCGGCGGAAGGCCGCCGATGACAGCGCGCGCGCCCCGCTGCCCGAGGCCGTCACCGATGTACTCGGTGACCTTGTCGAACTGCTGGCTGCTGACGATCGCGCCCATGTCGCTGCGCTCGTCCAGCGGGTCGCCGACCTTGAGCGTCGCGAGCTTCCCGGCGAGACGCTCGAGGAACTGGTCGTAGACGCTCTCGTGCAGGAAGAGCCGCGAGCCGGCCGTGCACGACTGGCCCTGCCGCGCAAAGCGCATCGCCGCGATCACGCCGTCCACCGTGCGGTCGTCGCCTGCATCGGGGAAGAGGATCTGCGGGCTCTTGCCACCGAGCTCGAGCGTGACCGGGACGAGGCGGTCGGCAGCCGTCCGCAGGACGGCCTTGCCGGTCTCGGTGTGGCCCGTGAACGAGATCTTCGCCACGAGCGGATGCTCGGCGAGCGGCGTCCCGATCTCCTCGCCCGTGCCGGTGACGATATTCAGCACACCCTTCGGAAGGTGCGCCTCGCAGATGCGCGCGAGCTCGAGGACGGCGAGCGGCGCGTTCGCGGACGGTTTCAGGACGACCGTGTTCCCGGCGAGGAGGGCCGGCGCGATCTTCCACGCTGCGATCAGGATCGGCACGTTCCAGGGCACGATCGCGGCGACGACGCCGTACGGTTCGCGTCGCGTGTACGAGAGGTAGCCCTCGCCGAGCGGGATGGTCTCGCCCTTCAGCTCGCCGCCAAGCCCGCCGAAGTAACGGAAGACATCGGCCACGCTCTTCGCCTCAGGTCGAGCCTGGGTGCGGATCGCGTTGCCGGTCTCGGTCGCCAGCGTCCTCGCCAGGTCGTCGACATGCGCCTCGACGTCGTCGGCGATGCGCTGGAGGAGCCGGCCGCGGTCCCGCGGCGCCACGTCACGCCACGCCGGGAACGCCGCGGCCGCCGCGCGCACCGCACGGTCAACGTCCTCAGCGCCTCCGCGCGGGACCTCGGCGATCACCCTGCCGCGCGTGGCCGGAGTCTCGACCGAGAAGGTCCTGCCGCTCGCGCTCTCGACCCACTCGCCACCGATGAGCATCGTGGCCCGCGGGACCTTGGTGGCCGGGCGCGCGGTCAGGGCCATCAGGGCGCGACCATGTCGCCGTACATGTCGGGGCGACGGTCCCGGTAGAACTGCCAGGTGTTGCGGACCTCGCGGACAAGGTCCATGTCGAGATCGGCAACGACGAGCTGCTCGGCGGTGTCGGAGGCCTCGGCGACGATCTTCCCACGCGGGTCGGCGAAGTAGGACGTGCCGTAGTAGTCGTTCGGGCCGAACTCGCTCTCCTTGCCCACACGGTTGATGGTCCCCACCCAATAGCCGTTCGCGATCGCGTGGGCGGTCTGCTCGATCTTCCAAAGGTGCATCGAGAGCCCGCGCGACGTCGCCGACGGGATGAAGACGAGCTCCGCGCCATGCAGCCCGAGCATCCGGGCACCCTCCGGGAAGTGGCGGTCGTAGCAGATGTAGACGCCGACCTTGCCGACGGCCGTGTCGAACACCGGGTAGCCCAGGTTCCCCGGCCGGAAGTAGAACTTCTCCCAGAAGCCGTTCACGTGCGGGATGTGCGTCTTGCGGTACTTGCCGAGGTACTTCCCGTCGGCGTCGATGACCGCGGCGGTGTTGTAGTAGATGCCGGTCTGGTCCTCTTCGTACATCGGCGCGACGATGACCATCGAGTGCTTCCGCGCCAGCTCCTGCATGAGCTTGGTCGTCTCGCCGTCGGGGATCTTCTCGGTGTACGAGTAGTGCTTCGGGTCCTGGACCTGGCAGAAGTACGGCCCGTAAAAGAGCTCCTGCAGGCAGATCGCCTGCGCCCCCTGCTTCGCGGCGTTCTGGATGTACGTCACGTGCTTGTCGATCATCGACTTCTTGTCGCCCGTCCAGCTGACCTGGACGAGCGCTGCCTTCACCGTCGTCATCGCAGAGCCCCCTTCGCCCGTCTCGCCCGGGAAGGGTACCGTCTCACCGATGCAGTTCGGCTTCACCCTGAAACCCGACATGCCGCTCGAGCGGATCGTGTCGCTCGCCCAGCTCGCCGAGCGATCCGGCTTCGAGTACGGCTGGATCTTCGATAGCCACGTGCTCTGGAAGGACCCCTACCCGCTCCTGGTCCTCATGGCCCAGAGCACCGAACGGCTTCGTCTCGGGACCTGCGTGACGAATCCGGCGACCCGCGAGCCCTCGGTCACCGCGAGCACGCTCGCGGTCCTGCAGATGATCTCGAATGGTCGGATGGACCTCGGCATCGGTCGCGGCGACTCCGCGCGCCGCGTCCTCGGCAAACGCCCGACGACGCTCGAGGACCTGGAGACGGCCACGCGCGTCATCAAAGAGCTCTGCGAGGGGCGCGCCATCGAGCACGAGGGCACGACCCTCCAGCTCGAGTGGGCAGAGCCGCATCGGCTGCCAGTCTGGATCGCCGGCTACGGTCCGAAGGCGCTGGCCCTCACCGGCCGCATCGCCGACGGCGCGGTCATCCAGATCGCGGATCCTTCGCTCGTGGGCTGGTGCGCGGGACTGCTCCGGGCGGGCGCCGCCGAGGCCGGGCGCGACGTGGGCGAGGTGAAGATCATGTGCGCTGCGCCGGCGCACGTCGGTCCAAAGAGCGCGGTGCGCGAGCGGGTGCGCTGGTTCCCCGCGCTCGTGAGCAATCACGTCGTCGACCTCGTCCGGCGCTACGGCGAGAAAGGCCTCCCTGAGGAGCTCACCTCATACGTGCGCGGCAGACCCGGCTACGACTACAAGCACCATGCGAAGTCCGGCTCGTCGAACGCGGCGTTCGTGGACGACGATTCGGTCGACCGCTTCTGCGTGATCGGCGAGGTGGAGGAGCACATCGCGAAGCTTCGTGAGCTCGCGAAAGCCGGCGTCAGCCAGTTCAATATCTACCTCATGAGCGGGGAAGAGGAACGCATCCTCGAGTGTTATGGACGGGAGATCATTCCGGCGGTGAAAGCAGCGTGATCCCCCTCGGCATCCAGCTCCACCCGCAGTACGTCACCTGGGACGAGATGCGTGAGTACGGCCTCCTCGTGGACCGGCTCGGCTATGACTGGCTCATGACCTGGGACCACTTCGTCCCGCTCATCGGCGACGCCACAGGTCCGAACCTCGAAGGCTGGCAGATCCTCGCCGCCTGGGGTGCGATCACGGAGCGCGCGCAGATCGCGATGCTCGTGACCGGCAACACCTATCGGCACCCCGCGGTGCTCGCGAACATGGCCGCGACCCTCGACCACATCACCCACGGGCGCGCGGTCCTTGGACTCGGCGGAGCCTGGCACGAGGCCGAGCACAAGATGTACGGGATCCCGTTCGACACAGTCCCGATCCGGCTCGCGAAGCTGCGTGAGGCGAGTCGCGTCATTCGCTCGCTCCTCGACAACGATCGGACGACGCTCACCGGCACGCACTACACGCTCACTGATGCGCTCTGCGAGCCGAAGCCGATCCAAAAGCGGCTCCCGCTCATGATCGGCGGTGGTGGAGAGCAGGTGACACTCCGCGTTACCGCCCGTTACGCCGATATCTGGCACGGCTTCGGCACGCCGGACGTCATCAAGGGCAAGATCGAGATCCTGAAACGGCACTGCGATGAGGTCGGCCGCGACTTCGGCGAGATCTTGACGACGACCGGCGGAAGCGTCCTCATCCGCGATACGGAGGAGGGTGTGGCGAAACGGCTCGACGACATCCGCGTGCGGAACCGCATGGACGCGGCGCCAGCGCGGCAGCCCTCAGCCGCGTTCGGGACGCCGGAGGCGGTCGCCCAACGCCTGGCCGAGCAGTGGCGGGCGGGAGCCCGCGGCTTCGTCTTCGGCATGACTGCGCCCTACGACCGGGAGACGATCGAGCGCCTCATCGGTGAAGTCCGGCCGCGCCTGGAGCAGCTCGTCGGCTAGCGGACGCCAGACCGCTTGACCGCACTGCCACGATGCACGCGTGGAAGCCGCCGTGCGGGTCGCTGAGTACCTCTCGGTCAGCCCGCTCTTCGCCTGCCTCTCGGCCGACGACCGCCTCCACCTTGCCCAGCGGATGCGCGCGAAGCGCTTCGCGCGCGATGAGGTCGTCTTCCACCGCGACGATCCGGCGAGCCACCTCTATGTCATCGTCGCGGGGACCGTGAAGATCGCGCTCCCCGACGAGAACGGCCGCGAGGTGGTCGTCGCGATCGAACGCGGCGGCGACGAGTTCGGCGAGCTCGCGCTCTTCGACGACAGCCCGCGCAGCGCGACGGTGACCGCGCTCACGGAGACAGAGTGCCTGCTCCTTGCCCGCAAGGACTTCATGGAGGCGCTCGACCGCAATCACGACGCGATGCGGCAGATGCTCGGGCTCCTGGCGCGGATGGTCCGTCGAAGCAGCGGGCGCGTGGAGGATCTCGTCTTCCTCGACCTGCCCGGCCGCGTCGCCAAGTGCCTGCTCGACCTCAGTGAGGCGGGCGGCAAGGGCGAGGTCGACCTCACGCAGGAGGACCTCGCGGCCTTCGTCGGCGCGACGCGTGTGTCGGTGAACCGGGTGCTCGCAGAGCTGGAGAAGCGCGGCGCCATCTCCATCGGCCGCCGCAACATCAAGGTGAAGGACGCGGCGCTCCTGCAGGGAGATATCCGCTACTGACAAGAAAAGGAGCGGCCCTTGCGGGCCGCTCCTGCGCGTGTGCGGGGTCGAAGCTGTTTCTAGGCGTCGAGGTCGGGCTTCGTGTAGCCCTCCGGGTTCGCCATCGCGGCGTCGTTCGCGAGCGCCTCGCGCTGAGTGTCCGCGGAGTCCGGGTACGAGGCGTGGCCAAGGGCGCTGGCATCGTTGCCCATCTCGTCCGCGGTGATGAACGCGTCCGTCTGACGGCCCGCTGCGTCCGAAGTGATCAGGCTGCCGTCGCGGGTCTGCCCAGAGACATCGAGCGAGCTCTGTGCACCGGCCGATCCACCGGCCACCACGTTGTTGCCCTGCTCGTCCGCGGTGATGAATGCGCCGGTCTGACGGCCCGCTGCGTCCGGAGCGATCAGGCTGCCGTCGCGGGTCTGTCCAGAGACATCGAGCGAGCTGTGTGCGCCGGCCGAGTCGCCATCGGAGACGGCCAGGCGGACCGAGCCGCCCGCGTCGCTGATGCGGGCACCCTTTGCGCCGCTGGTCTCGCCGATGAGTGCATCACTGGCGCGACCGCCACCGCCTGAGGTAAGGGCGTCGTTCACGAGCGGCCCGTCGCCGCCGTCCGGGACGTTCGCGCCCATCGCGAGGTCGTTGCCGGTGCCCCATTTCGAGACTGCCGAAGCACCCTCGCCCATCGCGAACGCCTTGCTCATCCGCTGGTCCACGCCGAGCGAGCTCAGCTTCGACGCGTCGCCGCTGCGCAGTGCTGCGCGCTCGTCGCTGGTGAGATCGAAGCCTGTCAGGGCTCCGTTCGGGTCTGACTGCAGCTGCCGCCTGAATGCGGCATCACTGATCGCGCGCTTGACGACCTGTCCGAGTGTCCCCTTCGACATTTGGTCCGCTCCTTTCGCTTCGTTGTGTTGCCGGTAACGATGCCAGCCCGGGCGGGCCGGCTTGACTGCCTCGGTCACGCCGGCTGTGTGATCCGCACGACGCTCCCTGTTGCGGACATTGTCCTCACCGACACAAACGGAGCGGCCCCATCGGGGCCGCTCCGCAGCGAACGTCGGGTCCGCGGGGCTGCTAGCCCTGATGCTCCGGGTTCTCCGCCCACGGGTTGAACGTGGCGTCGGACTGGAGCGCGTCGGTCGAGAGGTCGCCGTCGGACGACTGGGCGGCCGCGATGCCGCTCCCCATCTCATCCGAGGTCATGAATGCCGTCGTCGCCGAGCTGTCGGACGACCCGAGGGCCGCCGGCGAGGCGTCGCGTCCAGCCTCGTCCGCGGTGATGAAGGCGCTGCCTTCGCGGGACGACGCGCCATTGTTGTCGAGCGCCGCCCGACCGCCAGCCGCGTTGTCGCCGATCGCGGCGCGCGCGTTGCCAGACACGCTGTCCTGGTCGATGAGCGCGGCGCGCGCGTTGCCAGACACGCTGT
>JBKJTV010000002.1:0-2702 GCA_046589985.1 Candidatus Limnocylindria bacterium
GCCACAGGCGTGTCGACGGTGAGGACGAGCGCCTCGTAGCCCTCGGCCTGCGCCCGCGCGACGAAGTCGCGGCTGGCCTCGCGGTCACGCCAGAGGTAGAGCTGGAACCATCGACGCGCGTCAGGAGCGGCAGCAGCGAGCTGCTCGATCGACGTCGTGCCCATCGTCGACAAGGCGTACGGGACACCCACGCGCGCAGCCACGCGAGCCACCGCAGGTTCGCCTTCGGTGTGCATCATCCGGGTGAAGCCGGTGGGGGCGAAGGCCCACGGTGCCGCGGAGGGCCTGCCGAGGATCGTCGTCGACGTGTCCACCTCAGAGACGTCCTGCAGGACTCGTGGTGAGAACTCGACACGGGAGTACGCCTCCCGAGAGCGCGACAGGCTCAGCTCCTCGCCCGCCGCACCGTCGGTGTAGTCGAAGACTGCGCGCGGGGCGCGCCGGCGGGCCAGCCGACGCAGGTCTGCGATGGAGGCCGCCCGGGCCAGCCGCCGGTCCGTGCCGCGCAGCGGGACCCCTGCGGGACGAAGGACCTCCTGCAGCTCGGACCACCGGGGGCGGCGGCGGGTCGTCATCCAGCCGTTCTACACGATCTGTCAAAGGCCGCCCGGCGGGGGGAACCACGACGATCCGGGCAAGCAGATCGTGGCCGCCGAAGTACAGCCGTACGGGCAGGTCGAGGACCACTGGACCTACTGGACGACAGCGACCCCGCGCGGCGCGTGACTCCCGCAACGAAACCCTGCCTCTTCGTTGACGAACCGGTGCCGAGTCACGCCGACGGGGCGTCGGCTGCCGAGCAGCACCGAGTTTTCGTGGCGGCCACCAGGCCCCTGCGACGGCGGCAGGATAGACGAGGCTCGCTTCGCTCGCCGCTGGCGACTGAGGATCCGATGGCCCAGATGGGCCTCACGTCCGAAGCACGTATGTCACCTTGTTGTCGGCGTGGACAGTCATCGCGTAGCGGGAGCCATGGGCCAGGCGGTGGTGTCGCGGGCAGAGGAGCCGGCCGGGGTGGGCGTGGCAGCCGGAGGCGCTGGTCTCGCACCCCTTCGCGGTGCAGCCACCGTCGCGCAGGCCGAGGGCAGTGCGTTGGGCCTTGGTGAAGAGCCGGGCCGCCCGCCCGAGGTCGAGCGGCTGTGACTTCGTGCCGAGGACGACAGGGATGATCCCGGCCTCGCGCGCCAGCCGGCGAGCCTGTCCTGCAGACATGCGGGAGCCGTCGTCCAGCAGCGCCGTGGCCTGCTGGGCCAGCAGCTGTTCCAAGGTCATGGTCACCACCACGGTGGCGTTCACCCCCGCAGTCTGCGGTGTGGCCTCGGCCGGGTAGCGCTCGACGTACTCCACGAACGCCTCGCCCAGGCGTCGACGCAAGGACTTCCTCTCCCCGACTCGTCGCGGAGCTCCGCCTCGGTGTGGCGCGCGGGGTTGGCGCGCGCCAGCAGGTGGCGCCTCAGCATGGCGCCCACGTGGGACGGCACGGCGAAACGGCCGTGGCAGCGACCCTCGCCGTCATCGGTCAGGGTGAGCTCGACACCAGCAGCGGCGCGGGCCTCCTCCTTCTGCAGCGCGTCGGCCTCGTGGGACTCCCCCGCCTCGGGAGCCACGATGTCGAGGATCCGCTTGCCGATCTGCTTCAGGTCGCGCGCGTCGTGCCGGCGAGCGAGCTCCAGGAGCGTCATCTCGGCGAGGCCACGGGTCAGGGTGTCCACGTGGGACGGGAGGGCGTCGACCGCCTCGGCGACCACCCGCGCCTGCTCCGTGCGCAGCACACCCGACGTCAGCGCCGCGGCAACGTCCGGGTGCTCCTCGAGCGCCCGACCGAGCGCAAGCTCACGTCGGGTCTCGCGCCGCGTCGTCTGGGCCTGCGCCGCCAGCCATGCCGCCGCATCGCGCAGCCCGTGCACCTCGTCGACGTCGTCCGAGGCGGCGAGGACTCGCGCGGTCACCGCGTCGAGCCGCGAGCGGACCTTTGTCAACGCCACCAGCGCGGCCTGCTTGTCCCCGGTCTCCATGAAGGCCGGCTCGACCGACGCCACCTCCGACAGCGCTGCGCGGAGGTCAGCGGCACACTCGATGATCGGATGCACTGGCCACCTCCTCGCACGCACTCACAGGACGACGCCCAGGTCTGGGGCGAAGCAGTGAGGCATGACTGGTGGCACCATTGCCAGGTCGTCACCTTGTGAGCCGAAAGGCATCCCGCCAGCACCACGACGGGTTCTATGGGTGACTGTCCCGATCCCGGGTTCCCTGTCACCTCAGACGATGGAACCGTTCCGGACCGGCGTGCTTGACTCATCGTACACCTGTTCGAATCGTGACACACATGGCAGTCTTTCACGGTTCGAACGGGGTCGCCAGCAGCAGCCGGTCCCGTTGGTCAGCCAAGCCCACGGCGTTCGTCTCCGGCGTCCAGCCGCGCGCGCGAGGGCGTAGTACTCCGGCGCGTTCGTCATCCGGAGCAGATCTGCGACCTCGGTGTCGGCGCAGCCGGGCTCGCTGAGGCGGCCTGCGCGAGGGAGTCGCAGAGCGGCGCGACCCGTGGTACCAGCTACGAGCTCGAGGTCGTCGGTCCCAGCATCCCCGAGTGAGGCTCAGCCCGTGGGCGGCTCGGGCTCGCGGGTGATGTGCATGGCCGCCTCCTCGGCGGACGCGCCGGCACCGTCGATGCCGACGTCGGTGGCGAGCTCCTGCGAGTC
>JBKJTV010000086.1:0-14186 GCA_046589985.1 Candidatus Limnocylindria bacterium
ATCGACTGGGCGAACGCGGCGCGCGGTCCCGCCGCCATCGACGTCGCACTCACGTTCGTGATCGTCGGCGCGGTCCCGCGGGCGCGCTCGCCTCTCCAGGCGCTCACCGGAGTGCTGCGTCGGCGTTTCGCGATCGAGTTCCTGGCCGCCGCGGACCCGGACGGCGTGCAGGAGGTGCTCTCCGCGGCGGTCGACTTCCGGCTCGCGGACCAGAGCGTGAGCGTTGACGAGCGCAGGGCTGCCGAGGCACTGCGCGCGCGCATACTCCGCCGCTAGTTGGCTCCGCGCGCGCCGCTCCTCCGCGAGCCGCTCGCCATCCCGCTCCGGGAGGCGCGTGCTCCGCTCGTCCTCGCTCTCGACGTCGGCACGTCCGGCCTGCGTGCCTTCGTCTTCGACGCGAGGGCGCGACCGATCGGCCCTGCGGTCGCGTGGTCGCGCAAGGCGACGCGCACGAGCCGGCTCGGCGAGGCTTCGCTCGACGCCGACGAGCGAGCGCGCGCGGCGTTCGAGTGCATCGACGCGGTCATGCGCGTGCTCGGTCGCCGTGCGGCCGAGGTCGCTGCGGTGTCGGTATCGACGTTCTGGCACAGCCTCCTCGGCGTCGATGCGCGCGGTCGGCCGACGACGCGTGTCATCACTTGGGCCGACACACGCGCGCGCGACGCCGCGGCAGTGCTCCGGCGCGAGCTCGATGAAACTGACGTGCACGCGCGCACGGGCTGCATGCTCCACGCGTCGTATCTCCCGGCGAAGCTGCGCTGGCTGCGTGCGGCCGCTCCGGAGGCGTTCGCTGCGACGACACACTGGATGTCGTTCGGCGAGTACCTCTACTTCCGCGCGTTCGGCGAGCGGCGCGCGGCGCACGGCATGGCCTCCGCGACAGGGCTGTACGCGCAGCGTGCCGCGACCTGGGACCGGCCGATGCTGGCCGAGGTGCAGGTCGACGAGCGCACGCTCTCTCCGATCGCGGACGATCCGCTCCTGGGCCTTCGCCCCGCCTTCGCGCGAAGGTGGCCGGCGCTCGCGCGCGTCCCGTGGATCCCGGCGGTCGGGGACGGTGCGTGCTCGAACGTCGGTGCGGGCGCGGTCCGTCCCGACACCGCGGCGCTCATGGTCGGCACCTCCGGCGCGCTGCGCGTCGTGCGTGAGACGGCGCCACCCGTCGTGAAGGGCGGCTGGACCTACCGGCTTGACGCGCGGCGCGTCGTCGCCGGCGGAGCGCTCTCGAACGGCGGCAACGCGCTCGGTTGGATCGCGCGCGCCTTCCCGGACGTCGACCTCGCCAGGGCCGCCCGTCGGCCTGTCGGCGCGCACGGCCTCACCGCCTTGCCGCTCCTCGCCGGCGATCGCAGCCCGAGCTGGGACGACTCGGCGCGCGCGTCGATCGCCGGGATGGGTCTCGGCACCGCGCCCGAGGACGTGGTGCAGGCGTTCGTCGAGGGGATCGTGTGCCGCTTCGCCCGGCTCTGGCAGGTCGTGGACGAGGCCCTCCCCGGCATCGAGCGTGTCATCGCCACCGGCGGCGACGCCCTCTCGCGCCCGTATCTCGTGCAACTCCTGGCCGACGCGCTCGGGCGGCCGCTCGTCGCCAGCGAGGCGGGGGAGGGCTCGGCGCGCGGTGCCGCGATCGTCGCGCTCGAGCGGATCGGGGCGATCCCCGACCTTGCCACGGTCCGCTCGCCGCTCGGTCGCGTCTTCCGCCCGCGGGAGCGCGCACACGCGGCATTCCGCGAGGCCACCGCGCGCCAGGCCCACCTCGAGGAGGTCCTCCGGCTGGGAGGCGGGGTGGCATCATGAGCAGGCGCGACGCGTGGCTCCGCGAGCAGGGGAGGGTCTGACCCAGTGGAAATCGCCATCGTCCTCGTCGTCATCCTCGTGGTCCTCGCCTTCTTCGTCATCTCCATGTACAACCGGCTCGTCACGCTGCGCCAGCGCGTGAAGGAAGCCTGGGCGGACATCGATGTCCAGCTGAAGCGCCGCTGGGATCTCATCCCCAACCTTGTCGAGACGGTCAAGGGCTACGCGGCGCACGAGCGGCAGACCTTCGAGGCCGTCACGCAGGCCCGCGCCGCGGCGATGAGCGCCGCGCAGTCCGGCTCGCCCGAGCAACGGGCACAGGCCGAGGGCGCCCTCGGCGCCGCGCTCATCAACCTTCGTGCGATCGCCGAGGCCTACCCCCAGCTGCAGGCCATCCAGGAGTTCAAGGACCTCTCGGAGAATCTCACCGCGACCGAGGACAAGATCTCCTTCGCGCGCCGCTTCTACAACGGCAACGTCCGCGACTACAACACCGCGCTCATGACGTTCCCCACGAACGTGCTCGGCGGCATGTTCGGGTTCGCTCCCGAGCAGTACTTCGAGCTCACGGACGCGGCGGAGCGCGCGGTGCCGCAGGTGAAGTTCAGCTAGCCGGTGACCACCGGCCCGCAGCAGCGCCTTTCGATCTATGACGCCGCCGGCGCGAACCGCGTCAGGACCGTCGTGCTCATCGCGGCGTTCACCGCGCTCGTCGCTGGCCTCGGCTTCGTCGTCGGCGAGTACACCGCACCGGGCGGCGGGATCGCGATCATGCCGTTCGCGTTGGGATTCTCCACGCTCTCGGCCGCGGGCTCGTACTTCGCCGGCGACAAGGTCGTCCTCGGGATGAGCCGGGCGCGGGCTCTTGCGGACGGCGAGGAACCGCAGCTGCGAAACATCGTGGAGGCGCTCGCCATCGGGTCGGGGCTGCCGGTGCCGACGATCTACCTCATCGACGACACCGCGCCGAACGCCTTCGCCACGGGGCGCGATCCGAAGCACGCGTCCATCGCTGTCACGCGAGGTCTGGTGGACAAGCTCGATCGCACGGAGCTCGAGGGCGTGCTCGCGCACGAGATGTCGCACGTCGGGAATCGGGACATCCGCGTCATGATCCTGGTGGTCGTGCTCGTCGGCACGGTCGCCCTCCTCGCGGACTGGGTCATGCGCTCGATGTGGTGGGGTGGGCGCCGTGGACGCGATCGCGACCGCGGCGGTGCAATCGGGCTCCTCGCCTTCGGGCTCGCGCTCGTGACGCCGGTCATCGCGATGCTCATCCAGCTCGCGGTCTCGCGTCAGCGCGAGTACCTCGCCGATGCGACCGGGGTGCTCCTGACGCGATACCCGCCTGGCCTTGCGAGCGCGCTGCGCAAGATCGCCGCCGACCGGGAGCCGCTGGAGGTCGCGAACAAGGCGACCGCTTCACTGTATTTCGCGAATCCGCTGAAGGACCGGCCCGCGTTCTTCGATGGGATGTTCGACACCCACCCACCCATCGCTGAGCGGATCCGCCGCCTCGAGGCGATGGGGTGACCGACCGCCCGACCCTCCTGGCACTCGCGGGCGCCGCGCTCCTCGTTGCGGTCGCGGCGGCCGGCGGGGCCGTCGCGGCCGGCCTCGTCGCGAGGCCCGCGCCAGCCTCGACGGCGGCCCCGTCCACCACGCCCGCGCGCACGAGCGCGCTCGGCGACGAGGAGGTCTTCGTGCAGCCGCTCTCCGCAGGCTGCGCAACGAGCGAGACGGTGTGGGTCGTCTCCGAGGGTGGCGGGATCGGTCGCTGGGATGGACAGCGCTGGACGCTCGTTGACCGCACGCTTCGCTCGCTCTCTTCCGCCGTCTGTGCGCGCGATGTGATGCTCGCCGTCGGCGGCTCCGGACGGGTCGTCACCGCGGACGACGCCGCGCGCACCGTCCGGGTCGACACGACCCAGCTCGAAGACCTGAACGCCGTGGCCCTCCTGCCGGACGGCTCGCTCGCGGTCGGCCAGCGTGGCACCGTGCAGCGCCAGGTCGCGGCAGGGTGGGGTGCTTATGCGGCCGGCCTGCAGGAGGACCTCTTCGGCGTCGCCGCGTTCTCCGCGTCATCGGCCTGGGCGGTCGGTGCCGGAGGCGTGACCTACCGGCTCGAGGAGCGCGGCTGGCTTCCGGTGCCGAGCGGGGTGACTGCAACGCTCCGCGCGGTCGCCGGCACGTCGGTCGACAACGTGATCGCCGTGGGCGATGCCGGCACGGTCCTGATCTGGCAGGGACAGTGGAAGAAGCTCGAGGTCGGTACGCCAGCGAACCTCCGCGCGGTCGTGCGGACCGCGGCGGTGAGCTGGGTCGTCGGGGACGGCGGCACGGTCCTGCGCGTCACGAATGCGACGCCGGAGGCGTCGCTCTTCGATCTCAACACGAAGTGCGCGATCCGCGGTGTGTTCCTGCGGGGTGCGGAGGTGTGGTTCGTCGGCTCCGACGGACCGTTCGCCGGCGTCTGGCGGCTTGCCGGCCAGCGCGTCGATCATTGGGGGCTCTGTTGAAAGGGGAAGGGGCTCGACCACCCTTGCATGGCGTTCGAGTGATCGAGGTCGGCAACTACATGGCCGGGCCGTTCTGCGGCATGCAGCTCGCGGACCTTGGCGCCGATGTCGTGAAGGTCGAGAACCCCGTGGGCGGCGATCTGTCGCGTCTGCTCGAGCCGATCGTCGATGGCGAGAGCGGCAACTTCGCACGTCTCAATCGCGGGAAGCGCAGCCTCGCGCTCGACCTGAAGCACCCGGACGGCAAGGCGCTGTTCCGCCGGCTCGCAGCATCAGCCGACGTCATCGTCGAGAACCTTCGGCCCGTCACGATGCGCGACCTCGACCTCGACCCGACGGACCTCATGAGATCGAACGCGAAGCTGGTCTACTGCGCCGTCACCGGCTGGGGCCTCGACGGCCCGTACGCGGATCGACCCGCGCTCGACATCATCGTGCAGGGCATGAGCGGACTCATGAGCATCACGGGTGAGGAGGACGGCCAGCCGGTCAAGGTCGGCGTGTCGATCTCAGACCTCACCGCAGGCCTCTACGGGACGATCGCCATCCTCGCGGCGCTCGCGGCGCGGGCGCGCGACGGGCAGGGTCAGCTCGTGGACATCTCGATGTTCGAGTCCTCGGTCGCGCTCGCGGTCTGGGAGGCCGGGCAGTACTTCACGACCGGGGAGGTCCCGCGCGCCTCAGGCTCCGCCCACAAGCTCATTGCCCCGTATCAGGCGGTGCGTGCGGCGGACGGGCACTTCATCGTCGGGGCCGGGACGCCGCGGACTTGGACGGGATTCTGCACCGCCCTTGGTCTCGCGCAGCTCGAGCACGACGAACGGTTCAGCGACGCGACGCGTCGGCGCGCGAACGTGCGCGCGCTCATCCCGCTGATCGAGGGGGTCACTGCGCTGCGTCCGATGGCGGAGTGGATCGACCGCCTCCGGGCTGCCGGCGTGCCGTGCGGCGAGATCGCGGACTATGGGACCGCGTTCGAGGACCCACACCTCGAGGCGCGCGGGTTCTTCACGGAGCTGCGCCATACGAAGCTCGGCCAGGTCCGTGGCCTTGGCTCCCCGCTCCGTCTCGGGCGCACGCCGGTACGGCTCGAGCGCGCCGGCCCGCTCCTCGGCGAACATTCACGCGAAGTGCTCACGGAGCTTGGCTGCGACGATAGGGAGATCGCTCGCCTGGTGGGTGAGGGGTGCGTCGCGTGAGCGATGACCTTCGCTACGAGGTGCGGGACGGGATCGGGTACGTCACATTCGACCGGCCGCAGGCACGGAACGCGATGACGTTCGCGATGTACGAGAAGCTCCACGAGGTCGCTGTGACGGCGAACGACGACCGCTCGCTGCGCGCGCTCATCCTCACCGGTGCGGCTGGCGCCTTTGTCGCGGGCACGGACATCTCGGAGTTCCGCGACTTCACGACCGAGGCACAGGCCATCGACTACGAAGAGAAGATGGGCCGCATCCTCGGCGCGCTCGAGGCCGTGCGCGTACCCACGATCGCGGCGATCGGCGGCGCGACGACCGGGGGCGGCCTCGCCATCGCGGCCGCGTGCGATCTGCGCGTCGCTTCCGTGGAGGCGACGTTCGGCATGCCCATCGCGCGGACGCTCGGCAACTGTCTCTCGCTCGCGAACCTCGTCCGTATCTCCTCGCTCATCGGCGTCGCGCGCACGAAGGAGCTCATCTTCACCGCGCGCCTCGTGACGAGCGAGGAGGCGCTGCGCGCGGGTCTCGTGCATGAGGTCGTCCTTCCTGAGCAGCTCGTGCCGCGTGCCGAGGAGCTCGCGCGCACGATGTCTCGCCACGCGCCGCTCACGCTCTGGGCGACGAAGGAAGGCCTGCGCCGCGTGCGGCAGAGGCTGCTGCCCGAGGAGGGCCGTGACCTCGTGCTCCTGTGCTACACGAGCGCCGACTTCCGCGAGGGAGTCAGTGCGTTCCTGGAGAAGCGCCGTCCGGAGTGGCGCGGAGAGTAGCCGGGCGTGTCCGTTCCTCTCGTTGCGTGACCGATGACCCGGTGTTACTGAAAGGTCGCGCTCCCATCGCCAGTGCGTTACACGCAGTGCGCCGCTCGGCTCACCCCCTGCTTCTCCTATCGCCAACGGGCCCGAAGAGGGCCAAGAAGGATCAGATGGATCAGAAGGAGCAGACCGAGATGGGCAAGGCTGTCAAGGGCATCGCTGGGTTGGCGGCGGCGGCCGCTCTCATGTTCAACTTTGGCGGCACGGTCGCCGCGGCCGACGTGAGCATGACGGGGACCGATCCCCTCTCCGTGCAAAGCGAGCGCCGCGCCGGCGCCGACACCGGACGCATCGGCGGCGAGAAGCAGAGCGCGAACGGTTCGAAGGACAAGTCGAAGAACCCGACCAAGGGCACCGGTTCTGCGAGCAAGAAGAACGGCTCGAAGACCGGCACGAACAGCGCATCTCAGAAGACGAAGGTCGCGAGCAAGACGAACGGCGCGACCAAGGGCACCGGCTCGGCGAGCAAGAAGAACGGCTCGGTGACCGGCACGAACAGCAAGTCCAAGGAAGGCACGAAGGCCGTCGTCAACGGGACCAACGGGACCAACGGCGCGAACGGGACAAACAGCACGACCGGCACGGCGGCCAACAGCGCCGCTGGCCCCGCTGGCACCACGGGCACCGGGGTCCTCGGCGTGCAGACGGCACCGGCCACAGGCCAGGGCACCGCACCCTCAGGGGCTGGTGTCGGCGCCGCAGGCGCAGCCGTCCTCGGCATCCAGAGCCTGCCCTCCACCAGCACGGCGTACCTCTTCGAGCTCAATGGCGCGGCGGCTCTCGCGGTCGCCGGTCTCGGTGGCTACGTCCTGCGGCGGTACCGCAGGCGTTAAGCGATCCCGTCCAGCTGCTCCAAGGAAGAAGGGGTCCCCTCGGGGACCCCTTCCTCGTTGGGCTGCGGAGCCCAGTAGTCTCGCGATCGTGAGCGAGCAGGAGGCGTCGGCAGGTCCGCCGCCCGACCCGAGCTGGGAACTGGCCGAAGGCGCGGAGATCGATCCGTCGCTGGTCGCGATCGACCACCTCGGCGGTGGCTCGCGGTACGAGGTCTACCGCGCCTGGGATCGTGCGCTCTTCTGTGAGGTCGCGGTAAAGGTCATCCGGCCCCATCGCGTCCAGGACGACCGCGCGATGGAGGGTTTCGAGCGGGAGGTCGCGATCGCCTCGCGGCTCTCACATCCCTACCTGGTCCGGCTGCTGCGGTGGAATGCCGCGCCCCCTCGCCCGTACCTCGTGCTCGAGTACATCGGCGCCCAGACCCTCGCCGATCATCTGGCCGACGTCGGAGAGGTGAGCGTGCCGGAGGTCTGCCTGCTCGGTGTTCGCATGGCTGCCGCCCTCCACTACATGCACTCCAGTCATGTTCTGCACCTCGACGTGAAGCCGTCGAACCTGACGATGGGTGATCCGCCGCGGCTGCTCGACCTCAGCCTTGCGCACATGGCTGCCGGGCCACTGAAGCTGCGTCACGCGATCGGGACGACGTCGTACATGCCGCGCGAGCAATGTCTGAAAGGCTTCGCGACGCCTCAGAGCGACATCTTCTCGCTCGGCGTATCCCTGTATGAAGGGCTTTCCGGCACCCAGCCCTTCTCGGAAGGGGTGGACGGCGCACCGACAAGAGAGGAGGAGTATCCGCAGCTGGTGGAAGAGGCCCAGCCGCTGCGCGAGCTCGCGGAAGTGCCCGGCGAGCTCGAGCAGCTGGTGATGTCGTGTCTCCAACACGACCCGGCCCGCCGGCCTGCGAGCGCGCTTGCGGTCGCTCTCGCGCTGGAGAATGTGCTCGAGCGCCTTGGGACAGAAGAGCTCTTCGCCTGGCCTCGCCGGCTGGACGTGCGCCCGCGCTGACCGAGCGCTATGCCGTCCGGAGCTTGGGGTCGAGCGCGTCGCGGAGCGAGTCGCCGAAGAGGTTGAACCCGAAGACCGCGAGCGAGATCGCGACGCCGGGAGCGATCGCGAGCCACGGCGCTCGCTCGAGGAACTGCATCCCCGCGCCGCGGAGCATGAGGCCCCAGGAGGCGGTCGGCTCGACGACGCCGAGACCGAGGAATGAGAGCGATGCCTCAAGCAGGATCGCCTGCCCAAGGAATGCGGTGAGCATGATGAGATACGGCGCGAAGACGTTCGGAACGATGTGGCGGAACATGATCCGCGTCGCGCCCGATCCGATCGACCGGGTCGCCTCGATGTACGGCATCGCCACGATCGCGAGCGCACTTGCGCGCACGACCCGGGCCACGCGCGGGATGATCGGTACGGTGATGGCGGCGATGACGTTCGACGTGCCTGGACCGAGCGCCGCGACGACGGCGATCGCGATGACGATGAGCGGGAAGCTGATCAGCACATCCATGAGGCGCTGGATGAGCTGGTCGACCTTGCCACCGAAGTAGGCCCCGACGACACCGAAGACGAGGCCGAGGGTCGAGCCCACGATCGAGGCCACGAAGCCCACGGTGAGCGCGGTCCGGGAGCCGTAGAGGAGACGCGAGAACACGTCTCGTCCGAAGGGGTCCGTCCCGACGAGATGCGCGGTGCTTGGCGGCAGGAGGAGGTCGAGGAAGTCTCCGGACTCGGGGTCGTACGGCGAGATGACGTCCGCAAAGAGGGCGGCGAAGATCATGACGACGATGAGGAGAGCGCCGGCCGCGCCGAGCGGGCGCTGGCGGATGAACGTCCAGGCACCGCGCGACCAGCGGTGCCATCGCGTGTCCGCTGCGTAGCGGCGGCGCGCGAGCTCCAGAGGGTCGGTGCTGACGGCGCTCACGTATACCGGATCCGCGGGTCGAGCACGACGTAGAACATGTCGACGAGGAAGTTCACGAGCACGAACACGAACGCGAGGAGCAGCACGAGCGCCTGGATGAGCGTGTAGTCGCGGTGCGCGACCGCGTCCACGAGGAGCTTCCCGATCCCGTTCAGGTTGAAGACCTGCTCCGTCACGACGAGGCCGCCGACGAGGAACGCGAACTCGAGGCTGATCACCGTGACGACCGGCAGCAGCGAGTTCCGCAGCGCGTGCCGTACGACCACGGCCCGCTCGCGCGCACCCTTTGCGCGTGCGGTGCGGATGTAGTCCTCGCGCATGACCTCGAGCACCGAGGAGCGGGTCATGCGCATCGCGACCGCGGCGTAGCGGTAGCCCACCGCGAGCGCGGGCCAGATGAGCTGCGATAGGTTCGCGACGGGATCCTCGAAGAACGACGTGAACGTGAGCGGCGGTGACCAGTAGAAGAATGTGAGGAGCGCAAGGACGATGAGGATGCCGATCCAGAACGACGGCATCGCGAGGCCGCCGATGCTGAAGATGCGGATCGCGTAATCGACCCAGGTGTCCTGCTTGATGGCGGCCATGACGCCAAGAGGCACCGCGAGCGCGATCGCCAGGAGGGTCGCGAGGACCGCGAGCTCGATGCTCAGCTCGAGTCGGATCCCGATCTCGTCGATGACCGAGCGCCCGGTCCAGAGCGACTGCCCGAAATCGAGCCGCACGATGCCGAACATCCAGTCGGCGAACTGCGCCGCCATCGGCTTGTCGAGGCCGAGCAGGCGCCGCTCCGTGTCGATGAGCTCCTGCGAGACACCCGCGCCGCCACTCGCGTAGCGGAGCTCGACGATGTCGCCGGGGACCATCCGCATGATCACGAAGGTGAGCACGGCGACGCCGAGGAGGGTCGGGACCATGAGCAGGAGCGGCCCGACGACGTAGCGCTGCATGACGCTAGTCTCGGGCGGCCCCCGCTACCGGTCTAGTTCGCGAGCCAGACGCTCACGAGGTCCTGGTTCGTGTAGTGGTTGGAGCCGACCTTCCAGCCCCGGAGCTTGTTGTTGTACGGGATGATCCGGTACCACCAGAGCACCGGCCACTGGTAAGCCTTTTCGTCCATCGCGTACTTCTCGATCTCAACGACCAGGGTCTTGCGCTTCGCGGGATCCGTCTCGCGGCTCTGTCCATCGATCATCGAGTCGAGCTTCGCGTCGTCGTAGTACGAGAAGTTGAGGCCGGCTCCGAGCTTGCTGGCCGAGTAGAACTTCGCAAGCTGGAGGTCGGGCTCATCGAGGAAGTCGCAGTTGAAGTCGAGACCCACCTGGAAGTTCTTCGCGCGCAGGTCCGCGAGGTACGCGGAGGTCTCCTTCACCTTGTGGGTGGCGGTGATACCGACCTTCTTCCACTCGTTGATGAGGAAGACCGCCACCGGCTCGTAGGGCGTCGTCACGTTGCGGTTCAGGAACTCGAAGGTGAGGTTCTCCGCGCCGGCCTCCTTGAGGAGCGCGCGGGCCTGGTCCTGCGAGGCCTTCGCGTCCTTGCTGAATCCGGCGATCTTCTGCAGGTCGGCGTCGGCCTGCGCGAAAGGACCCTTCGGCCGCATGAGCCCGCCGACGTCCTTCACGATCGTGATCTTCTGCAGCGCCTCGCTGCCGGCCCAGCGGTCGATCGCGAGCGTCATCGCCCGGCGGACGCGCACGTCGTCGAACGGCTTGACCGTCGTGTTGATGGAGACGTAGTTCACGCAGACCCAGGGAGCCTCCTGGATGGCGAGGTTGTTCGGGAGCGCGCGTGAGAGGTCGTCGCGCTGCTGCGGCGTGAAGCCGCGGAACTCGATCATGGCCTGCTGGCCCTGGATCGCGTTCTTCTGGGCGTTCGCATCGGCGATGAAAACGGCGCGGAATCCGTCGAGGTACGGGCGGCCTTCCAGGAAGTAGCCCTTGAACCTGCGCCCGGTCCAGGCCGAGCCTTTCTCGTACGAGGCGAACTCGAACGGGCCCGTGCCCATGATGTTCTTCTCGTAGTACTTGATATCCGTCTTCAGCTTCGCGGCGCTGTAGATGAAGTTCCACGGCGAAGCCAGGTTCGCGAGGAACGACGCTGACGGGTACTTCAGCTTGAAGGCGATCGTGGACTTGTCGGGTGCACTGATCGTGTCGACCGCGGCGTACGCGCCCTTGCGCGGGCTCGTGACGCCGGTCGGCGGGAAGATGATCTTGTTGTAGGTCGCGAGGACGTCCTCGCTCGTGAGGATCGAGCCGTCGTGGAACTTGACGCCGTCGCGCAGCTTGATCGTGTAGGAGAGCTTGTCCGCCGAGACCTCGGGCATCGCCGCGGCGACGTCCGGGATGATCTTCGTGAGGTCGTTCGGGTCGAAGCGCAGCAGCAGGCTGTAGTGCGGCGCTGTCGGGTGGAGCATCGCAAAGGTCGTTTCCTTGTGGCCGTCGTACGACGGCGGCTCGGCGCTGACGATGAAGACGAGCTGTCCGCCGGACCGCGGCTGCTCCGCGCCCTGTGGCGCGGTCGTTGGCGTACCGGTCCGCGGTTGTGCTGGTGTGCATGCCGCGAGGAGGATCGAGAGGACGAGCGCCAGTCCGATCGAAGGCCGGCGCGCATGTGTGAGCATCAGTGATTCACCCCCGCCCATTTTCCGAGATGCGCTCGGAAACGGCCTCACTATACGCGTGCCTGCCGCGCCCGGATGACCTCTTCGTAGAGGTCGACGAGCTGCCCCGTGACGTGCGACCAGTCGAATTCGGGCGCTTTTCGGGCGCCCGCCTCGCCAAGGGCTGCACGGAGCGCGGGATCCTCGATGAGCCGCTCGAGCGCGGCCTCGAGAGCGATCGCATCGCGCGGCTCGACGAGGAGCCCGCTCACGTTCCGTTGGACGACACGCTTGTAGCCGTGGATGTCGCTGGCGACCACGGGAAGTCCCGCGGCCATGGCCTCGAGCAGCACGATCCCGAAAGATTCCTGCCCTGTCGATGGTGCGCAGAACACGTCGGCGGTCTTGAAGAACCGCGCCTTGTCGCCATCGGCCACGCGGCCGGCGAAGAGGACATCCCCGACGTGCTCGTCACGGACGAAGCGCCGAAGCTCGCCGAGCTGCGGGCCGACGCCGACGATGATGAGCCGCGTCTTTGGATGCTTCGCCTTCAACGCGGCGTATGCCCGAATGAGGTACGTGGCGCCCTTTCTCGGCTCGAGGCGCCCGGTGAACAGGATGTTGAATTTGCCGTCGCGATACTCCGGGAACGGTCGAGCGTTCCCGTACTCGGCGACGTCCACGCCGTTCGGAATGATCTTGTACTCACCCGGGAAGTAGCGGGACACGAAGTGTCGCGCCGCGGTCGACACCGCGATCCGCGCGCCAAGCTTGCTCATGTAGTGCTCGCCGAAGGGGCGTCCGAGCCAGTACGACAGCGAGAAACCACCGAAAGAGTGGAACGTCGCCACGTTCGGGCACGTCGCGCGGTCGAGGATCTGGGCTGAGAGGAACGGCACGAGCGGCTCGTGGTGGTGGAGGATGTCGAACTGCTCGCGCTCGAGCATCCGGTTCACGAGAAATTCGAGTCGCAGCGACAGCGTGATCCGCCCAACGCTCCCGTTGTAGGGGACTGCGATCGCCCGTCCGATCTGAATGACGTCCTGCGCCGGCGGGTCGTCGCCCCACGGCGCGGTGATGATGCGTACCTCATGGCCGAGCCGGCGCAGCTCCTCGTACGTCTCGCGGATATTCGAGTTGGCGCCCCCTGGCCGCGGGTACGCATACGGCGAGACGATGCCGATCTTCACGGCGCCTTCTTTCGCTTCGCCCGCGTCGCCGCGATGACCGGCCGCCGCCGCCAGGCACGCTTCGCGGGGTCGCGGACCATCGAGCGGTACTGCTGCTGCGCAGCTCCCCGCAGATGCTCGCGGAGCGTCCAGGCGCGGCCGTCCGCCTTCGTGCTCTTGGCAATGATCGCGGCGCGGAGCTCGTCCGCGGTCGTCCCAGGGAACTCGGTCCATGCGGTACCGACGAGATCGGCGTGGTGTGCGTCGCTCGACCCGGTCTCGGCGACGCGCAGCACATGCAGGTTGAGCCACGCCGCGCGCCGGACGCGCACGCGTCCCGCGTACGAGGGATTGAGGAGCTCGATGCCGTCCACGAACGACCGATCATCACCGAGCTCCGCGAGCGCGCGGAGTGCGCGCTCACCGATCGAGAACGTCAGGTAGGAGAGCGGGTGGGGGACGATCGCGATACCGCCCTGGCCGTGGATGGCGGCGATCGTCTCCGGCAACGGTCGGAACATCGGGACCTCGTTCTCGACGAACAGGGCGAGGAGGTGGCCGGACCGGGTCGTCACCTCGATCCCGGGGACGATCGCGAGCGCGCTCGAGCGCCGCGCCGCGACATCGCGGAGCGCGAACGAGCCCCGGATGTCGTCGTGATCGGTGAGGGCGATGACGTCCATCCCGGTGCGCTCGGCGGCGTCGAGGATCTCTTCAGGCGAGGCGAGGCCGTCCCCGAGGGCCGAATGAAGCTGGAGGTCGGCCTTACCCATCAGAGAAGAATGGCTCGAAGACGGCCCACTCGTGGGGGCGAGTCCTGATATGCCGCTCCATCACCCGCGCGAACTCTCGCATGCCCTGACGCACGTCGGCGTCGTGGTCGCCTGTCACCACGAGGTCGAGCGGCGGCTCGAACTGAAGGCTCACCTTGTCCCCGTTTCGGTACGCGAAGGCGGGGAGCACCGTCGCTTTCGCCCGCAGCGCGAGCGCGATGTGAGCGGACGGGAGAAGGATCTGTCGGCCGAAGAACTCGACGCGCTCGCCCGTGCCGGTCACCGCGCGGTCCGCGATGACACCGAGGACCCCGCCCTGCCGGAGCACCCGGTAGACGCCGCGCGCGGAGCTCGTCGCGACGAAGGTCGCGCCGAGGACCGAGCGCGCGCGGTTGATCGCGCGCGCGAACTCGCTCGTCTCGTCCTCCACCGGCATGGTCGTCGAATAGCCGCGCGAGATGAGGATCTGCCCGCAGACATTCACCGGCCCGAAGTGCGCCGAGGCGATGACGACCCCACGCCCAAGAGCGTGCGCCTTGACGAAG
>JBKJTV010000090.1:0-2732 GCA_046589985.1 Candidatus Limnocylindria bacterium
ACGACCTTGTCGTACTCAGGTGCTGCCGTGGTACCTCGACATCCTCTCGAAGATCTCGCCGATGCGCTACGCGGTCGACTTCGCACGCGGCCTGTACTACGCAGGCACCCCTGAGTACGACAAGGTCGTGCTGCTCGATCCGCTCACGAACTTCTTCATCATGTCCGTCGCCTTCCTCATCTTCATGGTCGCCGGCACGATCCTCTTCGTGCGCGCCGAGCGGAACCGCTAGGCCGGATCCGAGCCCGCGCGCGATCCGACCGGCATGTAGCGCCGGAGGTGGGCGAGGCTCGCGGCGCCGAGACGGTCGCGGTCGGTATCGACGGCGTCCGCGGTGATCGCATGGGTCGCACTCTCGAGGAGCAGCAGCTCGACCGGCCCGCCGAGCTCGCGTGCGAGCCGGCGAGCACTTGACACGGGGACCAGCGCATCGCCGAGTGCGTGCGCCACGAGCGCCGGCGCGGTGATGGCGCGCAGGCTGCCGCGCACGCCGCGCATCCCGTGCACGAGCTCGCCGACCGCGCGGACGGGGACGCGCTCGTAGCGACCGGGCGTGCTGGACTGTCCGGTCGCGCGCGGCCACCGCCGGACGACCCGCCAGAGATACGGTGCCAGCACGGTGGCCCGGTGGCGGAGCGTGAGCGCCGCCGCGAACAGAAGCAGCGCAGCCGCCGGCCGCCGCAGCGCGAGATCGAGCGCCATCGTCCCTCCCGCGGAGAGCCCACCGACGGCCACGTGCCTGTGGGTCGCGGCGAGCGCGTCGAACTCGCGCGTGGCCGCACGCATCCAGTCCTCCCACGAGGTGGCGTCGAGCTCCGAGGCGGGTGCGCCGCGCCCGGGCAGCAGCGGGATGCGAACGGAATACCCGCCAGCCGCCAGGTGGCCGCCGAGCACGTGGAGCTCGTTCGGTGTCCCGAAGAGCCCGTGCAGCAGCAGGACGGCCCCATCCCGCGATCCCGGGATATCGATGTGCTCGCGCTCTCCGACCACGACCACCGACAATGCACGCTGATGGCCGACGCCTTCCTCCTCGTCCTCCACTCACATCTGCCGTTCGTTCGCGGTGCCGGTCGCTGGCCGCACGGCGAGGAGTGGGTGCACGAGGCGATCCTCGGAACCTACCTGCCGCTCCTGGTCGCGCTCCACGACCTGCGCGAGGACGGCGTGCCGTACCGCATCACGATCGGCCTCACGCCGACGCTCCTCGAGCAGCTCGCGAACCGCGAGATCAAGGAGCGTTTCATCGAGTACGTCGACGACCAGATCGCGCGCGCCGACCAGGACCGCGTGGAGGCCTCGACGCTCCCGCGGCGCGAGCTCTCCGAGTTCTACCGGCGCACCTACCGTGCGTTGCGCGACGCCTTCCTGCTGCGCTTCGGGAGCGACGTGGCTGCGGCGTTCGCGGACCTCGCTTCCACCGGGCACGTTCAGATCCTCACCTCGGGCGCGACGCACGGGTATCTGCCCCTCCTTGACGAGGCGTCCGTCCACGCGCAGCTGGCCCTCGGGCGGAGTGCGACCCGACGCATCACGGGGCTCGAACCCACCGGCATCTGGCTGCCGGAATGCGCGTACCGCCCAAGTCTGGAGACGCTCCTCGAAGCGCACGGCATCGATCACTTCTTCACGGATGCGCCGCTCCTCGCGGGCGGGAGCGCCGACACCGCTGGCCGCCCGCTCCGCGCGTGGTCGAGCTCCTCGTGGTCCGGCTCCGCGCTCGCGACCCTTGCGGCGCCGCCCGGTCCGGCCTGGGCCGACGTGTTCCGTCCGTATCTCGTCGGTGAGTCCGGCGTCTCCGCGTTCGCGCGCCATCCCGAGATCTCCGGCCAGGTCTGGTCCGCGCAGATGGGCTACCCGGGAGACGGTGCATACCGGGAGTTCCATCGCAAGGACGACCGCTCCGGGCTGCGCTACTGGCGGGTGACGGACACGCGGACCGATCTCGGCGCCAAGGACGAGTACGACGTCGCGGCGGCTGCCGACCGCGTGCGTGTGCACGCCGCGCACTTCGCGTCGCGCGTGCGAGACGAGCTCGCGGACGCGCGACGGCGATCGGGGACCGATGCGATCGTGACGACGACGTTCGACAGCGAGCTGTTCGGCCACTGGTGGTTCGAGGGCGTCGATTGGCTTTCGCTGGTGCTTCGCGACCTCGCGGACCTCACGACGACCGCGGCCGGGCGGCTCGCCGCGTTCCCGCCGCGCGCGCGCATCGCGCTGCGCGAGGGTTCATGGGGGAAGGGGAGCGACCACTCCACGTGGCTGAACGCCCAGACGGAATGGATGTGGCACGCCCTGGAGCGGATGTCCGACGACCTCGCCAGGCTCCGAGCGGATCCGCCCTCGGGCGGCCTGCACGCGCGCGCGGTGGGTCAGGCGCAGCGGGAGCTGCTCCTCGCGCAGTCGAGCGACTGGCCGTTCCTCGTCACCACCGGGCAGGCCGGGGAGTACGCCGCGGAGCGGTTCCGTATGCACGAGCAGCGGTTCGCGCGCTCCGTCGCCATCGCGCGCGGAGGCACGACCACTGACGAGGCGGAGCTGGAGCTGCTCGAGCGCGCGGACGATCTGTTCCCCGACGCGGCGATCGCGGGAGCCGGTTAGCCCTTCGAGGACTTCTCCGGCGCGGCCTTCGCTCCACCCGCGGCGGGCTTCGCACCCGCTGCCGCAGGTTTCGCACCGGGAGCGCCCGCCTTGGCGCCGGCGGCCTCTGGCTTCGCGTCGTCGCCCTCCGC
>JBKJTV010000347.1:0-4004 GCA_046589985.1 Candidatus Limnocylindria bacterium
CCGCTCGCGTTCGCGCTCGTCGAAGATGTCGGCAAGCTCATCAGCGGGGGAGGGCGCGATCCGGCCGGCCAGGCGCGCTTCATCACGGGTCTGGTCGCAGAACATCTCGACGCCTTCGCCGGCTCCGCCGGCTCAGACCCCCCTCCCGCCCGGTCCCCGCCACCCCCATGACGACCTGTCGGAACTTGCCGACATCTTCGACGAGCGCGAGCGCGAGCGGCTCCCCTTGTTCCGGGAGATCGTCGAGGCGATCGCCGATCTCCCCCGTCACTTGTCGATCCATAACGGCGGGATGCTCATCACCGCCATGCCGCTCGTGGATACCGTGCCGATCGAGCGCGCGACGATGCCCGATCGCAACGTCGTGCAATTCGACAAGCGTGACGTCGAGGACCTCGGGCTCGTGAAGATGGATCTGCTCGGCCTGCGCACGCTCTCGCTCATCAAGGACGCGGTCGCGATGATCGACGACGAGCACGGCGAGCGCCTCGACCTCGGCACGATCCCGCTCGACGACCCCGCGGTCTACGACCTCATCTGCGAGGTCGACACGATCGGCGTGTTCCAGGTGGAAAGCCGCGCCCAGGCGCAGTCGCTCCCGCGGGTCCGTCCGCGGACCTTCGCGGACATCGTCGTCCAGGTCGCGATCATCCGGCCCGGCCCGCTGCAGGGGAACATGGTGAACCCGTACATCCGTCGGCGGCAGGGCCGCGAGCCGGTGACCTACGCGCATCCATCGCTCGAGCCGGTCCTGAGGGAGACCCTCGGGGTCATCCTCTTCCAGGAGCAGATCCTGCGGGTGGCGATGGCGGTCGCCGGCTTCAGCCCGGCCGCTGCCGACAAGCTCCGCCGGGCGATGAGCCGTGCGCGCTCGTCCGAGGACATGGAGAAGCTCCGGGCCCCTTTTGTCGAGGGTGCCAGGCATAGCGGCGTGAGCGACGTGGTCGCGCACGAGATCTTCCGGCAGATCGCGGCATTCGCGGAGTTCGGCTTCTGCAAGAGCCACGCGGCCGCGTTCGCGCTCACGGCGTACCACACCTGTCACCTCAAGCTCTATTACCCGGCGGAGTTCACGGTGGCGCTCCTCAATAACCAGCCGATGGGCTTCTACTCGCCCGCGGTCATCGCGGGCGACGCGAAGCGTCACGGCATCCGCGTGCTGCCGGTCGATGTGAACCGCTCGAGTGCTGCGGCGATCGTGGAGGTGGCCGACGCCGTGCCGGAGTTCCAGGATCTGTCCCGGTCGGTCGCGCGCTATCGCGCCTGCCGGGTCCACCATGTGCGGCTCGGCCTTGCTTCGGTGAAGGCGCTCGGGGCCGCGGAGGCCCTGGCCATCGTGAGCGAGCGCGAGCGCGGCGGGCCATTCCGCTCGTTCGACGACCTCGCGCGACGCGTCGCGCTGAAAGAAGAGGCGCTGCGCAACCTCGCGCTCGTGGGAGGTTTCGACACGCTCGGCGAGCCGCGCCGCTCGCTGCTCTGGCGCGCGCGCGATGCACACCGCACCTCGCCGGCGTTCACGCGACCGGCCCTGGCCTTCCCGAGCGCGGACCCACCAGCTCTCGCGGCCCTCTCGGAGATCGAGCGCACGGCGCTGGACTACCGCATCACGGGTGTGCCGACGGGCCCGCAGGTGATGCGCTTCTATCGCGAGGAGCTTGTCGCGCGAGGCGTGGTGACCTCACAGGTCCTCGGCTCTCTCAGGCACGGGAGGCCGGTGATCGTTGCCGGCGCGGTCGTCGTGAAGCAGCACCCGGGGACGGCGAAAGGGCACGTCTTCCTCTCCCTCGAGGACGAGTTCGGGATCTCGAACATCGTCATCCGCCCTGCGACATACCGTGTTCATAAGCGGACCCTCGACGATCGCGCGGCGGTCGTCATCGACGGCACGCTCCAGCACGTCGACGGTGTCGTGTCGGTCCTCGCCCGGACGATCGAGGCGCTCGAGCTCTTCGTGCCGATCCGCACGCGGGACTGGCACTAAAGACGGCAGGCTAGGCTGGCCGGCAGTGACACGGCGCTTGGGACTCGGCACCCGACTGAGCGTCTCCCTCCTCACCGTCCTCCTCGCGCTCCAGCTCATCGCGCTCGTGTTCTACGTGGCCGAGCTCGACGCGCGTCGCCGGGACCGCCTGGAGCTCGTGCAGGGGGTCGGACAGAACATCGCCGTCGCGATCGACACGCACCTCCGTGACATCGAGAGCACGTCGGTCGCCGTCGCCGAAGCGCTCGCGGCGCAGGCGCGGATCGAGCAGGCGGTCGCCGGTCCGTACCTCGCCCGCGTGATCGCCGAGTACCCGTCCCTCCGCGCGATCTTCGTGACGGACATCGCTGGTCGGGTCATCGCCACGAACGGCACGGGCCTCGGAGTCGATATCTCGGCGCGCCCGTATCTGCGGACCCTGAGGGCCGGCGCGGAGAAGATCTGGAGCGGCAGCCTCACCGGGATCGAAACTGGTGAGATCACGGTGGCGCTCGGTCGGCGCATCGGTGCGGCGTCCGCTCCGATGGGCTACCTCATCTTCGCTTTCTATCCCGAGCGGCTCCTCACCAGCCTCGGGCTCGCGGGCGCCGAGGACAGCGAGATCGTGCTCACCGACGACCATGGGCTCGTCATCTACGACTCGCGCCGGCCGACACTCACCGCAACGGAACGGGACCTCTCGCAGGTCCCGGAAATCCAGCGGGCACTCCGTGGCGAGCTCGTCCGAGTCACGGATCTCCCGCTCCTCGGCGAGGACCGGTACGGCGCGATCGCGCCGATCCGAAGCGTCGACTGGGCGGTCGCCTACCTGCGGCCCCAGGGACCGCTGGAGGACGCCCTGCGCTCCGCTCTGCTCGGGCAGGTCGCGCTCGCCTCACTCGCGCTCCTCGCCGCGGCGCTCCTCGTCGTCGGCATCGCAGCGCGGCTCACCAGGCCGATCGCGCAGCTCGCGCGCGAAGCGGGCGGGATCGCGCGAGGCGAGCGGCCGGCGATCGAGGTGGCGGCGTCAGCCGGCATCGAGGTGCAGCAGCTCGGAGACGCGATGCGCGCCATGAGCGAAGCCGTTGGAAAGCGCGAGGACGAGCTGCGCTTCCTCGCGGAAGCGAGCGCGCACCTCGGCGCTTCGCTCGACTACCGCGAGACGCTCGCGCGAGTGGCCAGGCTGACGGTCGGGCGCATGGCGGATTGGTGCACGATCGACGTCATCGAGCACGGGGAGCTTCGCCGGGTGGAGGTCGCCCATGCGGAGCCGGTGTCGCTGGAGGTCGCGCAGGCATTCGCGACGCGGCACGCGCCCCGTCTCGACCAACCCGAGCACCGCGAGGTCCGCGTCATCCGGACCGGGCGCTCGGAGCTCGTCCCCGAGATCACCGACGCGACCATCCGCGAGTACGCACAGGGTGACGAGGAGCGCGAGCGCCTCGCGCGGAGGATCGAGGCGCGATCCTCGATGACCGTCCCGCTCCTGGTACGCGGAGAGGCCATCGGCGCGATCACGTTCGCCTCCACCGACCCCGACCGACCCTACAGCGCGCGTGACCTTGCGATCGCAGAGGACCTCGCGCGACGGGCGGGTGCGGCCATCGAGAATTCGAGGCTCTACCACGAGGTGCAGAACGCGCTCCGCACCCGCGACGAGTTCCTCTCGGCCGTCGCGCACGAGCTGAAGACGCCGCTCACGACCATCAAAGGGTTCACGCAGCTCCTGGAGCGAGCCCTGCGTGACGGACGGACGGACCCTGAAGCGTTCCGTGCGACCCTTTCGCGGATCGACCTGGCGACCACGCGGATGAATGCCGCGGTCGACGAGCTGCTCGACCTCGCCCGCATACAGCTCGGTGCCGAGCCGGAGCTCGTCCGATCGACGGTCGATCTGGTCGAGCTCATCCGCGACATCGCCCGCGATCATGCCGCCGCGAGCGGCCGCCACCCGATCCGCGTCGAGGCGGAGCCCACCGCGGGCCAGTGGGACAGGTCGCGCCTCGAACGTGTCATCCACAACCTGCTCTCGAACGCCGTGAAG
>JBKJTV010000001.1:0-4554 GCA_046589985.1 Candidatus Limnocylindria bacterium
CCTTCGGGTTCGGGATCCACGAGGCGAACCAGTTGTGGAACCCGAGGAGGTTGCGGCCCGCGCTGTCCTTCCCGGTCGACGCGCCGAACTCCGCGGTGCCAGTCTTGCCGGACACGACGAGCTTCGCGTTCGGCATGAAGGCCATTCCGCTCGAGACGACCTTGCGCGAGCCCTCGCGGATGAGCGCCAGGTTCTCCGGCTTGATCGGGAGCTGGCGGATCGGCGCGGGCTTCGCGACGACGGTCGTCTTCCCATCGGGGCCACGCACCTCCTTCAGGAGATGCGGCGTCTGCAGGGTCCCCCCGTTCGCGACGGCCGCATAGGCGTTCAAAAGCTGGAGCGGCGTCACCGCGACGAAGCCCTGGCCGATCGACGCGTGATAGGTATTGCCCAGGGTCCACTCCTCCTTGAGGACGGCCTTCTTCCACTCCGGGTCAGGGAGGATGCCGACCTCCTCGCCCGGCAGATCGATCCCGGTCCGTGCACCGAAGCCGAGGGCCCGCGCGTACTCGGTGAGCTTCTCCGGCCCAACGCCACGCTGGCCGGTATTCGGATTCCCGCCACCGAGCGTGTAGAAGTAGATATCGCTCGAGTAGGCGAACCCGTTCACGAAATCGACGCTGCCGTGAGCGCGCCAGTCGAAGAAGTTGAAGCCGCCGACGCTGAGGACATTGCTCGTGACGTTCACGGTCGTGCCGCGGTTCGCGACGCCCTCGTTGAGGGCGGTGACCATCTTGTACGTCGATCCGGGCGGATAGATCTCGCCGATCGCTTTGTTCACCAGCGGCCGGCGGTCATCGCTGTTGAGTGCGGCCATCTCCGCCGTCTTGATGCCACGGATGAACATGTTGTTGTCGTAGCCGGGGATCGTGACCATCGCGAGCAGCTCGCCGTTGCGCGGATCCATCGCGATACCGACGGCCTGCGTGTACTTGTTCGCCTCGATGCCCTTGCCCAGCTCGGTGGCGAGGATCTTCTGGAGGCGGTCGTCGAGCGTGAGCACGACGTCCCCACCCCGCACCGGCGGCACGATGGCGAGCTCACGCAGCTCGCGCTGTGCGGCATCGCGCTCGATCTCGCGCCAGCCGTACGCCCCGCGAAGGTACTTCTCGTAGACGCGCTCGAGGCCAGTGCGCCCGATGTCGTCCTGTGCCAGGTACCCGACCTCACGCCGCGTCTCGAACTCTTCCTCGGTGATCGGTCCCGTGTAACCCATGATGGGCGCGTAGAGCGGTCCGCTCTCATAGAAGCGCACGGTCTCCGGAACGACGCGAACGCCCGCGAACTGATCGGCGCGTTCCGCGAGGAGCAGCGCGATCTCACGCGGGACAGGCGCCTTCGAGACCTTCACCGGCTCGTACGGGTTACGGGTGCGCTGGGCAAGGATCACATCGAGGACCTCCTGCCCATCCCGCCCGAGCAGCGCCCCGAGGCGCTCCGCGAGCGGGATCTGCTGGGCCAGCGGTACGTCGACCGGCAGCACGGTGATCGCGAAGCCAGGCAGGTTCCGCACGAGGACCACGCCGTTCCGATCGACGATGTATCCCCGATCCGCACCCACCGGGAGCCGTAGCACGCGGTTCTGCTCCGAGAGCTCGCGATAGCGCGCCCCGTTCACGACCTGCAGGTCGTACAGACGTACCGAGAGCGCGGTGAGCGCGACGACGATGACAAGGGCAACGCCGGCAAGCCGACGGGGATGAACGAAGATCCGGACGTCGCGCTCGTGGTGCATCGACATCAGAACGGCGAATCCTGCTCGGTGATGCGGCGCACCCAGCGCGCGATCGGATAGACCGCGAGCGCGAGGACGCCCGTGTAGAGCGCACCGCCGAACGTCGCGACGAGCAGTGCGACGAAGTTCGGGAGCGGCTGCCCGACCAGCGCGAGGAGCGCGACGTAGAGCAGACCTGCGATCAGCGCCGCGAGCGTCACAAAGAGAGCACCCGCGAGGACCGGGATCGGGCGCGCGAGCGGCCGCTCCCCCAGCCCGACGCCGGCGACCGCAGGCAGCGAGGCGACCGCGAAGGCGCCGAGCGGTCCGCCGGAGAGGAGGTCGGCCGCGAGGCCCCCGACGAATGCCCACCAGCACGCTTCGGCCGCGCCGGCGGCGACGGCCCAGCTCGCAGCGACGAGGAGCGGCAGGTTCGGCCGTACGTCACCGGCGGCAATGAACGGGACGATCGCGGCCTGCAGGAGCGCGGCGAGGAGCGGTACGGCTATCGCGAGGGCGATACGCACAGGTCCTCCTCGGGGTCGCGTCGTGCGACCAGAAATCATTGCAGGGCGGTGCGCGTGGACAGCCACTTTCGGATTATCCGCGAGCAGACCCTGGAATGATCGGTCCTGCCCGGGAGCAGACACGGAGTTGTGCGCGGGCTCCGGTCCGCTGCTACTGATAATGGTATCGCACGCTCGCTAAATGGTGGTGAGTGGTCTAGCGCAGTGACACTTTGGTCACGCAGTTGGCTCAACGCAACCGCGGGTCGTTCATACGGGGTAGAATGGGGTCGTCGTGGGGGCACTTCTGTGTCCTGCCTGGTGCTCGGAGGGGGAAGTTTCGTTCACGCCACTCGATGTTTCACGATTGTCAGACCTGGCCAGCCGATCTTCCGGACGTCCCCCCGGACGTCCGCGTGGAGCGCATCGGTGAACGTCCTCTGCATCACGAACCAGAAGGGCGGAGTGGGGAAGACGACGACCGCGATCAGCTTGGGAGCTGCCCTTGCACTGCACGGGTCCCGGGTCCTCCTCGTGGACCTGGATCCACAGGGAAACGCGACGAGCGGCCTGGGCGTGCGACGCCAGGAGGTCGAGCGTGGCATCTACGGTGTTCTGCTCCAGGACCAACCTCTCCCCGAAGCCACGATGCACACGAGCGTAGCCGGACTCGACCTCCTGCCGTCATCACCGGACATGGCAGGTGCGGAAGTGGAGCTCGTGCCGGCGCTTGCCCGCGAGTTCCGTCTGCGCTCCGCTCTGGAGGGCGCCACTGGCTACGACACGATCCTCGTCGACTGCCCCCCGTCGTTGGGGCTGCTCACCATCAATGCGTTGTCCGCAGCGGACGGAGTTCTGGTACCCGTTCAGTGCGAGTACTACGCGCTGGAAGGCCTTGCCCAACTCATGACCACCATCGAGGCCGTCCGCCGGCGGCTGAATCCCCGGCTCGAGGTCCTCGCGATCATCCTGACCATGGCGGACGCCCGTAATCGGCTCTCGATGCAGGTGATCGAAGAGGTCCATCGGCATTTCCCCGAACTCGTCGCCCGGGTCCGCATCCCGCGCACGGTGCGTCTGGCTGAGGCACCCAGCCACGGTCTGCCGATCACGGCCTATGACCCCCAGTCCCGAGGGGCGCAGGCGTACGCCGACCTCGCACAAGAGCTCAGCGCCCGTCTCGCCGCGCGTTCTCCGATCGCCCTCGGGGCCGCGAACTGATGGCGCGCTTGGGTCTCGGACGCGGTCTCGACGTCCTGCTCGGAGAGAAGCCGTCGGTCCCGCCGATCGCTGCGCCGGTCGGGGCACTGGAGCTTCCCCTGGAGCGCATCTCGCCCAACCGCCAGCAGCCACGCACGCACTTCGACACGGACGGCCTCGAACAGCTCGCAGCCTCGATCCGCGCCCACGGCGTCTTGCAACCAATTGTAGTATCAAGGCAGGCCGACGGCTATGAGCTCATCGCCGGCCACCGACGCGTCCTCGCCTCACGGCTTGCGGGGCGGACGTCGATCCCCGCGGTCGTGCGCGAGGACGTGAAAGACCGGCTTGAGCTGGCACTCGTCGAGAACCTCCAGCGCGCCGATCTCAACGCGATCGAAACGGCACGCGCCTACAAGCTGCTCATGGAGACCTACGACCTGACCCAGGACGCGCTTGCCGAACGCATCGGGAAATCGCGCTCCGCGGTGGCGAACACGCTGCGCGCACTGGCCGCCCCCCAGCTCGTGCAGGACGCGGTGATAGATGGGAAAATCACCGAAGGCCACCTGCGCGCGCTCATGTCGCTCCCGCTTTCCGAGGCGATCGCCGCCCTCGGCGACGTGATCGCGAAGGACATGAGCGTTCGCGAGGTCGAAGCACTGGCGCGGAAACTCGCAAAGCCTCGCGGGAAGCGGGATGGCCGCGCGACGCGGGGCCTGGATCCCGATCTCGCGGCCGTCGTGGATCGACTCCGCACGGCGCTCGGCACAAAGGTGAACGTGGAACGGCGCAAGCGTGGAGGACGAATCACCATCGAGTTCTATTCGGACGATGACTTCGAACGACTCCTCGAGCTCCTGACGGCGGCCAAGCCCTGATGGCGGTCAGCAGGACCAACGGGCGAGGCACCAAGGGCGGCAACGGGGTGTCGCCGACGGGGAACGGCAAGCCGCCGAAGGACAACGGGTCTGGCTCCTACAGCGCGAAGGACATCCAGGTCCTCGAAGGCCTCGAGGCGGTGCGGCGCCGGCCGGGCATGTACATCGGCACGACGGACCTGCGCGGCCTGCACCACCTCGTGCGCGAGATGCTCGACAACGCCATCGACGAGGCCATGAACGGCACCTGCGA
>JBKJTV010000119.1:0-2535 GCA_046589985.1 Candidatus Limnocylindria bacterium
GTCTGTCGGTGTCGCGCGTCGGCTCGGCCGCGCAGATCAAGGCGATGAAGCAGGTCGCAGGCTCGATGAAGCTCGAGATGGCGCAGTACCGCGAGCTCGCCGCCTTCGCGCAGTTCGGCTCGGACCTCGACAAGGCGACCCAGGCGCAGCTGCGCCGGGGCGAGCGTGTTGTTGAGGTCATGAAGCAGCCGCAGTACGAGCCGCTCCCGCTCGTGAAAGAGGTCGTGATCATCTTCGCGGTCACCAACGGCTATCTCGACGACGTGCCGGCGGGCAGGGTGCGCGAGTTCGAGCGCGATCTCTTCCGCTTCATGGACTCGCAGCACAAGGACCTGGCCAACTCCATCGGCGAGTCGAAGAAGCTCGACGCCGAGATCGAGAAGCAGGTACGCGTGATGCTCGACGAGTTCAAGAAGACGAGCTCGTACAGCGACAAGCCCGTCGAGAAGGACAAGCCGGCCGGGAAGGCGGCGAAGGCCTAGATGCCCTCAGAGCGTGATCTCCGCCGGCGCGCGAAGTCGGTCAAGAACATCCAGCAGCTCACGCGGGCGATGCAGCTTGTCGCTGCCTCGAAGATGCGGCGCGCGCAGGAGGCCGTCCTGGCTTCCAGGCCGTTCGAGGCGAAGCTGCGGACCGTGCTGAACGATCTCGCGCCGTACGCCGATCCGGAGCTCAGTCCGCTCCTGGTCCGCCGCACCCCCGTGAAGAAGGTCGCGGTCATCCTCATCACGACCGACCGCGGGCTTGTGGGGCCGATGAACGTGAACCTCCTCCGGTCGACCCTCCGCTGGGGACAGGGACAGCCGGCCGTTTCCTACGTGGCCGTTGGTCGCAAGGGCATCGCATCCCTTCGGCGGCTTCGTGCCCCCGTGATCGCGGAGTTCCCCGGCATCCCGGACCGCCCGACGACCGCGGACACGAACGTGATCTCCCGCGTCGCGGTCGAGGAGTTCCTGAAGGGCGAGGTCGACGAGGTGCATCTCGCATTCACGCGCTTCATCAACACGCTCCGTCAGGAGCCGACGATCCAACGCCTCCTCCCGCTGGTCCCGGAGGACGAGGACATCGACGACCTGCCGCCGCTCCAGTACCTCTTCGAGCCGGATGCAGAGACCGTGATGAACGAGCTGCTGCCGCGGTTCGTCGAGGTCTCCCTGTACCAGGCGATCCTGGAGTCCAAGGCGTCGCAGTTCTCCGCGCAGATGGTCGCGATGCGCAACGCGACCGACGCCGCGGGCGACCTCATCAGCGACCTCGCGCTCGCGGCGAACAAGGCGCGGCAGACACGCATCACCAAGGAAATGCTGGAGATCGCTTCGGGTGCCGAAGCGCTCTCGAAGGGGTAGGACATGGCAGTCGCAGAGAAGTCAGCAGAGAAGTCAAAGAAGGCCGAGACGCACACCGGCCTGGTGGTGCAGATCATCGGACCGGTCCTCGACGTCCAGTTCGAAGAGGGCCACCTGCCCGAGATCTATCACGCGCTCACCGTCGAGCGTGAGAACGGCGAGCTCGTGGTCGCCGAGGTCCAGCAGCACCTTGGCAACAACTGGGTGCGCGCGGTCGCCATGTCCACGACCGACGGCCTTCGTCGCGGGATGAAGGCAGTGAACACCGGCAAGTCCATCACGGTACCGGTCGGCGCCCCGACCCTCGGCCGGGTGTTCAATGTCGTCGGCGAGCCGATCGACGGCAAGGGTCCGATCGCCGAGAGCGTTCGCCGCGATCCGATCCATCGCGCCCCACCGTCCTTCGCCGATCAGTCGACGCAGGCGGAGATCTTCGAGACGGGAATGAAGGTCGTAGACCTCATCTGTCCGTTCCTCAAGGGTGGCAAGTCGGCGGTCTTCGGTGGGGCCGGGACAGGCAAGACCGTCGTCATCCAGGAGCTCATTCGCAACGTGGCCGCTGAGCACGGTGGGTACTCGATCTTCTGTGGTGTCGGCGAGCGCTCCCGTGAAGGCACGCAGCTCCTCGGCGAGATGCGCGAGTCCGGCGTCATCGACAAGATGGCCATGGTCTTCGGTCAGATGAACGAGCCGCCCGGTGCGCGTCTGCGGGTCGCGCTCACCGGCCTCACGATCGCCGAGTACTTCCGGGACGAAGAAGGGAGGGACCTCCTGATCTTCATCGACAACATCTTCCGCTTCACGCAGGCGGGCGCGGAGGTGTCGGCGCTCCTCGGCCGGATGCCGAGCGCCGTCGGCTACCAGCCCACGCTCGGCACCGAGATGGGTGAGCTGCAGGAGCGGATCACCTCCACGAAGAAGGGCTCGATCACCTCGCTCCAGGCCGTCTACGTCCCAGCGGACGACTACACGGACCCTGCGCCGGCCACCACCTTCGCCCACCTCGACGCCTCGATCCGGCTCGAGCGCTACCTCACCGAGCTGTCGCTCTACCCTGCGGTCGACCCGCTCACCTCGACGAGCCGCGCGCTCGATCCGCTCATCGTCGGGCAGGAGCATTACGACACGGCACGCGAGGTCCAGCGGGTGCTCCAGCGTTACAAGGACCTTCAGGACATCATCGCCATCC
>JBKJTV010000286.1:0-5285 GCA_046589985.1 Candidatus Limnocylindria bacterium
TCGAGCAGGACGGGGTCCGCATCGTCATGGATCCCATGAGCGAGATGCACATCAAGGGCTCGGAGATTGACTTCGTCGACGCGCTCATGGGCGGCGGCTTCGCCCTCCGTAACCCGAATGCTGTCTCGAGCTGCGGCTGCGGCCAGAGCTTCAAGACGGCCGACGAGAGCGGCACCGCAAAGGCCTGCGCTCACTAGCTCGCTCCGCGCGCACACAGCAGTAACGGGAGGCGGCGAAAGCCGCCTCCTTCCTATTTCGGGCGGATGAACCGGAGTGCCTTCACCTCGAAGCGCGGCAGTGTTCCCGGTTCCGCGACCGACACCTCGCATCGGATGCCGACATCGCGATGGATCGCGTCGGCCACGCGCGCGGTGAGGCTCTGGTCCGAGCCCCCTCGCGGCTCGATCGAACAGCGCAGCGCGTCCATCCCGCGCTCCTGGTAGAGCTCGATGCGGAACTCCTCGATCTCTGCGAAGCGTCGGACGATCCCCTCGATGGCGCTCGGGAACACGTTCACCCCGCGTACGGTGACCATGTCGTCCACCCGGCCCTGGATCCCGCCGGCGAGCTTCACGAGCGTGCGCCCGCACTCGCACTCTCCGCGGACCGCGCGCACCCGGTCACCTGTCCGATAGCGGATGACCGGCGAGCCCCAGCGCCCGAGGTTGGTGAGCACGAGCTCTCCCTCACCTTCCTCGCGCGACGTGCCATCCGCACCGACGATCTCGACCTTGAACTCGCTCTCGATGAGGTGGACGCCGTCGCGCGCCTCGCATGAGAAGCCGGTCGGCCCCACCTCGGTCGCTCCGGTGTGGTCGTAGGCGATCACGCCGAGCGCTGACTCGATGCGTCCGCGCGTCGCGGGGATGGAGGCGCCCGGCTCGCCGGCGTGGATGGACACGCGGAGCTTCGAGCGCGTGAGGTCGACGCCCTCCTCGCGAGCGACCTCGGCGAGTCGGAGCGCGTACGTCGGCGTCGAGAGCAGGACCGTCGCCTTGGACGCGACGATCGCGGCGATCCGTTCCGACGAGGTCTGCGCCCCGCCCGAGATGCACAACGCGCCGAGCGACTCCGCGCCGGCGAACGCCGACCAGAACCCGATGAACGGGCCGAAGGAGAACGCGAAGAACACGCGGTCCGCCGCGGTCACGCCGCTCGCGCGATAGACCCGATGCCACTGCTCCTGCCACCAGCGCCACGACGCGGCGGTATCAAGGATGCGCAGCGGCTTGCCGGTCGTGCCGCTCGTCTGGTGGAGCCGCAGGTACCGCTCGAGTGGATAGGTCAGGGCTGTGCCGAATGGAGGATGCTCGGCCTGATCCGCCGAGAGCTCCGACTTCGTCGTGAAGGGCAGGCTGTCCCAGTCGTCGAGCGAAACGTTCGCGCCCAGCTTCTGCCGGTAGAACGCGTTCGTCGCGAGGACCTCGCGCATCATGGCGTCGAGCCACGCGCGCTGGTGCTCGCGACGCTCCGCGTCGGTCCAGGTCTCGTCGTGCGCCAGCTCGGACATCAGATGCGCGCCCAGTCCGTGGGGAGCTCGGGTATCGGCCAGGCCGGGTCCGCACGCCAGCTGGGCCAGTCCTCGCTGAAAGGACGCTCACGTCTGCGTGCGCTCTCGAGAACGCGTTCCCCCTCGGCGCGCGCAGCTGCCGCATCCGAGGCGCTCATAAGGCCATGCTCGAGCATGTACGCGACCTCGTCCTCGTCCTTCCATTCGTGCGTCTCAAGGTCCGGATGGATGATCAGGTCGAGCACCTGGTCGTGGATGTCATGGCCGAAGCGCGTCCGGCCGTGATGCCGCTCCAGGTTCACGTACCAGCCGAGGAACTTTCGCGTGTCGTTGTCCCAGAAGACCTGGATCGAGTGCATTTCGCCCGGTCGGAAGAGCCAGAGCTTCCCCTCGCCGGACCACGCCAGCTCCTCATGCGATCCGTCCCACTCGAGGACGATCCGCTCGCGCGGGCCGCCGCGCCGTGCGCGAGGGTGCATCCAGCGCGTGCCCGGGGCGAGATAGAGGACGACGACGTCGCTCTCGTCGCGGACAGCTCGACAGGGGAACGCGTGCCGAACGCGACCCCCTTCGATGTCGCGCATGACGACCGTGTCCCCGGCGCGCCAGCGGCTCACAGCTCGTCCCGATGCACGCGGCGGAGGATAGGCTTCCCGGCATGGGCGACGACCGTCCGACCGCGCTAGTCGTACTATCCCCCGTACGTCGTATGGCTGAGAGTACGTATCGTGTCGTCCCCGCGGTCGACAAGGCGGCGCGGCTCCTCGCTGCGCTCGAGGGTGGCGAGACGCTCGGCATCTCCGAGCTCGCGCGACGGATCGTCGCGTCGAAGGGCACCGTGCGCGACATCCTGCTCACGCTCGCATCGCACGGGATGCTCGAGCGCACCGACGACCTCCGCTTCCGGCGGACCGGTGCGCCGGACCTCGTGACGCTCGCGGCACCGCAGCTCCGGGCGCTCATGCACGAGTTCGGCGAGACGGCGTTGCTCGGTGTCATGCGCGCCGGGCGCTTCGAGATCGTCGCGCGCGAAGAGCCCGCGACCGACCTGCACATGTCCGCGTCGATCGGACGCCGGATCACGCTCGAGACCGGCGCCCACTCCAAGGTATTGAAGGGCAGGGAGGCCATCGGCTACGACGACGAGGAGTATCTCCCTGGCGTCCGCGCCGCGGCCGCGCCGATCACCGATGCGGGTGGCCGGCGCATCGCGGCGATCGTCGTCGTGGGCTTCAAGCAGCGCATCGACGCGCGGGCGCTCCGCCGGATCGGCGAGCGCTGCGCGCAGGTCGCGAGCGAGCTCTCCCTCCGGCTTGCCGGGCGCGCGGCGTGACAGACCCCGTGAAGGACCCCGTGACGGACCCCGTTACGAAGGCGCTCACCACGCTCCGCGTGAACGGCGAGACCCACACCGTCGCAGCCGAACCACACCACACGCTCCTCGAGGTGCTCCGCGAGGAGCTCGGGCTCACCGGCACGAAGCACGGCTGCGAGCTCGGCGAGTGCGGCGCGTGCACCGTCCTCGTCGACGGCGTGCCGCTCCTCTCCTGCCTCACCCTGCCCTCGCAGGTGCGCGGCCTGGAGGTCACCACCGTCGAGGGCCTCGCCGACGGACCGCGGCTCCACCCGCTCCAGCTGGCGTTCGCCGAAGAGGGCGCGGCACAGTGCGGCTACTGCACCCCGGGGATGCTCATGGCGGCGAAGGCGCTCCTCGACACGAAACCCCAGCCGACGCTCGCCGACATGCAGCAGGCGATCGCCGGGAACCTCTGCCGTTGCACCGGCTACACCGCGATCTATGAGGCCATCGCGAGGGCTGCGGCGTCGTGAGCGAGTCTGAGTTCAGCGTCGTCGGGCGACGCCTGCCGAAGGTGAACGCCTGGGCGCACCTCACCGGCACCGCGCGGTACGCGGACGACATCGCCCTGCCGCGGATGCTCTACGGCCGGCTGCTGCGCTCGACCCACGCCCACGCGCGGATCCGTTCGATAGACACGAGCGCGGCCGAACGGCACCCCGGTGTCGTCGCGATCGTCACCGGTAAGGACATGCCCGAGAAGATGGGGATCATGCCGTCGACGCAGGACGAGACGGCTCTCGCCGTCGATAAGGTGCGCTACGTCGGCGAGCCGGTGGCTGCGGTGGCGGCGACCACCGAGGACGCGGCGTTCGACGCTCTCTCGCTCATCACGGTCGAGTACGAGCCGCTCGAGCCGATCTTCACCATCGAGGACGCCCTCGAGCGTGACGACGTGAAGATCCACGCTGAGGCGAAGCGAGCGAACGTCTTCAAGGAGGTCCACCTCTCCTTCGGAGACCTCGAGGCCGGCTTCCTGTCTGCCGATCACACCCGCGACGACTGGTACTTCTTCGAGGGCAACACGCACGCCCCGATCGAGGCGCACTCGGCTGTCGCGTCGTACGACGGCGACGGCAAGGTGACGCTGTGGACCTGCACGCAGGTGCCGCACTACCTGCACCGCGAGCTCGAGAAGGTCCTCGGCCTGCCCCGCTCGCAGATCCGCGTCATCGCGACGCCGAACGGCGGCGCGTTCGGCGGGAAGAGCGATCCGTTCGCGCACGAGTTCGCGGCATGCCTCCTCTCGATGCGGACCAAACGCCCGGTGAAGTTCACGCTCGACCGCGAGGAGGTCTTCTACGCCCACCGCGGCCGCCACCCCGTGAAGATGCGCCTCCGCGCCGGCGTGAAGAAGGACGGAGAGATCACCGCCGTGCACCTGCAGACCTGGCTCGACGGCGGCGCGTACGCGTCGTACGGGATCGCGACGACGTACTACACCGGCGCGCTGATGACCGTCACGTATCGCATACCCGCATACAAGTTCGACGGTGTGCGCGTGTACACGAACAAGCCGCCCTGCGGTCCGAAGCGGGGCCACGGGACGACGCAGCCACGCTGGGCCTTCGAGTGCACCCTCGACAAGCTGGCCACGGACCTCGGCTTCGATCCGCTCGAGTACCGCCAACGCATCCTCCAGCCGGCGCACAGCCGCACCGTGAACGGCCTCCGCATCACCTCGATGGGCCTGGGTCAGTGCCTTGAGGCCGCCGGGAAGTCCACGCAGTACTCGAAGAAGCACGGGCAGCTCCCGCGCGGGAAGGGCATCGGCATCGCGGGGAGCGCATACATCTCCGGCGCCGGCCTGCCGATCTACTGGAACGCGATGCCTCACTCCGGCGCCACCGTGAAGATCGATCGCGGTGGTGGCGTCACCGTGTACTGCGGGACGTCGGAGATCGGCCAGGGCTCCGACCACATGCTCGCGACCGTGACCGCAGAGGCGCTCGGCGTGCTGCCCGAGGACGTGCACGTCGTCTCCGGGGACACGACGCTCGCGCCGGTCGACCTCGGCTCGTACTCGAGCCGCGTGACGTTCATGGCCGGCAACGCGACGAAGGAAGCCGCGTGCAAGCTGCGCGACCAGCTCCTCACCGTCGCGGGCGAGAAGCTTGGCGCGCCGATCGAGCGGATGAACGCGGCGCTCCGCAAGGTGTATGACCGCGACGATCCATCGAGAGCCATGAGCTTCGTCGAAGCGGCGAACCTCGCGGAAGCGCGCTACGGCACGCTCTCGGCGGCGGGGTCGTACAGCCCGCCGCCCGGGATCGGCGGCGATTACAAGGGCGCTGGCGTCGGGCCGACGCCCGCGTACTCGTACCAGGCGTCCGTCGCGGAAGTGAGCGTGGACCTCGAGACGGGCGTGGTGACGGTCGACCGCATCGTCACGGCGCACGACTGCGGCCGCGCGCTGAA
>JBKJTV010000327.1:0-5399 GCA_046589985.1 Candidatus Limnocylindria bacterium
CTCGGCGCTGTCGGGTACCGCGGCATCCCGGCGCAGCGCCGCGCGCTCGAGCGGGCGATGACGGTGATGATGATCGTCATCATCCCGGTCGCGGTGTCGGTGCACACCGTCGTGTCGTGGATCTTCGCGATGACGCTGCGCGTCCCCTTCAACACGACGGTCTTCGGGCCGTTCTTCGTCGCCGGAGCGATCTACTCGGGCATCGCCGCGATCATCGTCCTCATGGCGGTCCTGCGCCGCCTGCTCCATTTCGAGGAGTTCATCACGATCACGCAGTTTCGCGGGCTCGGCTATCTCCTGGGCGCGTTCACGCTCATCATGGCTTACTTCAACCTGCAGGAGTACGCGGTCCACGGCTACAAGCTCGAGGCGGACATGCCCTTCCACCTCGAGCAGCTCATGACCGGGCCCTTCTGGCCGTTGTTCTGGTTCTACATCCTCGGCGGCATCCTGCTTCCCGGCCTGCTGATCCTGCATCCCCGGACGCGGACGATCCGCGGGATCGTCGTGGCCGCGGTGCTCGCGCTCCTCGCGATGTGGGTCGAGCGCTACCTGATCGTCGTCGCCGGACTGCGCGTGCCGCTGATGCCGTACGCGCCTGCCGACTACGTGCCGAGCTGGGTCGAGCTGTCGATCTTCGGCGGGGCGTTCGCGCTCTTCGCCCTCATCATCTCGCTCTTCGTGAAGCTCTTCCCGGTCATCTCGGTCTGGGAGGTCATCGAGCACCGCGGTCCAGAACCGGGGCCGGCGCCGGCCTGGACGCCGCGACCCGTCGGCGCGGCGCTCGGTGCGCGGATCCTCGCGGTCCTCGTCATCGCCGGCACCGCCGCGGGACTGCTGCTCGGCGGTCAGGCATCGGCGGACGAGCGCACGCGCACGCAGATCGCCGCGAGCGTCCCGCCTCAGGCGGCCCTCGGGCAGACCATCGAGGCGAAGGCGCGGCTCACCGACGCCTCCGGCAAGCCGATCGCGAAGGCGGTCGTCGCCTTCAGCGTGCAGCGCAGCTTCCTCGGAGCGACGGACCTGTCGGTGCTGGCCGACGCCACGACGGACGCGAACGGCGAGGCGGGCGCGACCTTCGAGCTTCGCGTCTCGGGGACGCTCGAGATCAGGGCGGTCTACCTGGGAGACGAGACCCACGCTCCGGCAACGGCCTTATCGCCGATCGCCGTCACGGGCGACGCCCAGCTCTACGTGCAGACGGCGGGCGTCCGCATCCCCGGCCTGAACGAACCCCCGCAGACCGGAGCGGTGGTGCTCGGCGAGCCGAACGGCATCCTCCGGGCCGTCGGCGGCTGGTGGCCGGCGCTGTCGGGCTGGCCGATCGGTCTCGTCCTCCTGGTGATCTGGTCGCTCTACGTCTTCGTCGCGTTCCTCGTGACGCGCATCGCGCGCGCCCAGGACGAGCCGGCATGAAAGCGCAGAGCGGCGTCCGCCGTCCGTCGCTCGGCGACATCACCGCGCCGTTCCCGCTCTATCTCCCGGTGAGCTTCGTCGTGCTGGGCCTGGTGACCCTTGCCGCCCTCGTGATCCTCATGATCGGCGCACGCAGCCCGTACACGCACGCGAACCTGAACCTCGGCTACGACCCGCGCTACGAGCGGACGGAGCAGATCCTCGTGGGAGCGCAGGCCGACTTCGCCGGCCTGAGCCCCGACGCCCAGCTTGCCGGTGCCGACACGCTCGCGCGCGGCGCCTCGCTCTACGTGACTCAGGGCTGCGCGAGCTGTCACCTGCTCGAGGGCCGCGGCGGTGTGGTCGGCCTCCGGATCATCGGCGTCGATGAAGAGACGGTCGCGAAGCGCGTCCGTCAGGGCGCCGCGGGGATGCCCCGGTTCTCCACAGCCGGCCTCACCGACGCAAAGATCTCGGACATCGCCGCGTACCTTCGGTCCCTGGGTACGAAGTGAGATCGCAGGTGTCGGACGGATGGTGCAAGCCGCTATCGATCCGCGCGTGAAGAGTTCGACCTGATCGACCCGATCCGGGCGTTGCGCGGACCGTGCTGCGGGAGCGTTCGCGGAGGCGGGCTACGTCGTGAGGCATGAACACCGGCGCGCGTGCTGTCCACCGGCCTCGGACCGCCCGCCCGTCGCCGCGCCCGCCCTCTCGGTAGTCAGCTTCGGGTCTTTGTGCGCAGCCCGCGCCGGGTCATTTCCTATGGGGTGAGCTGACGGTCCACTCCCCGGTCGCGTCAAGCTCGAAGGCCTCTTTGACCAACGGCGCCGCACCCTGGACCGACTCGGATCTTGCCCGAAGAGCCCAGCGGAAAGGGCCATTCGCCCCATCCTCTCAGGGAAATCACCGTAGACCCTGTGCGCAATGCCAAAGCGACAGAGGCGGGGTGCGTCGTGAAGCAGCGTCGACTCGCGGAACCGGGGGAGCCCGAGCGCGCCGGGCGAGGGTTCTCGCGGCGGAAGTTCCTCGCGCTGTCCGGCGCTGCCGCGGCGGTCGCGGCGACGACCTTCAGCCAAAGCCGCCCCGCGTTCTTCGAAGCCGCGCCCGGCGTGGCGAACCCGCTGCTGGCCTACCCGAACCGCGGCTGGGAACGCCTGTACCGCGATCAGTATGCGTACGACAGCACGTTCACCTTCGTGTGCGCTCCGAACGACACCCACATGTGCCGCCTACGGGCCTTCGTGCGGAACGGGGTGGTCGTCCGGACGGAGCAGAACTACGACGCCGGCAAGTACCGCGATCCTCAGGGCAACAGCTCCAGCGTGGCGTGGAACCCCCGTGGCTGCCTAAAGGGCTACACCATCCACCGGCGTCTCTACGGACCGTATCGCCTCAAGTACCCCCTCGTGCGCGCCGGCTGGAAGGCCTGGGCGGACGCGGGCTTCCCGTCGCTATCGGACCGGCCGGAGCTGCGCCACACCTACCGCTTCGACGCCCGCGGCGACGACGAGTTCGTGCGCGTCAGCTGGGACGAGGTGGACAGCTACCTCGCGCGCGCGCTGAAGGCGATGGCTGAAACGTACAGCGGGCCGGAGGGCCGTCGGCGGCTCATCGACAAGGACGGGTACCCAGAGGAGATGCTCGAGCATTGGAGCGGCGCCGGCGTGCGCACGATGAAGCTTGGCTGCTCGCTTCCGCTCCACGGCATCGCGGGGAAGTGGGGACCCTTCCGCTTCGCCAACATGCTCGCGCTCCTCGACGCCTCGGTCCGCAAGGTGCCCCGGGAGCAGGCGCTCGGAGCGCGCGGCTGGTCCGAGTACACCTGGCGTGGCGACCAGGCACCGGGCTTTCCTTTCGTGCACGGGCTGCAGGGCGCGGAGGCCGATCTCAACGACATGCGCAACAGCCGGCTGCTGATCCAAGTCGGGAAGAACCTCGTCGAGAACAAGATGCCTGACAGCCACTGGTTCCAAGAGATCACGGAGCGCGGCGGCAAGGTCGTCACGATCAGCCCGGAGTACGGGGCCCACTCGACCAAGGCCGACTACTGGATCCCGGTGCGTCCCGGGCTGAGCGACACGGCGCTCTTCCTGGGGATCGCGAAGGCGCTCATCGACAGCGGCCGCTATGACGTGAACTTCGTGACGCGCTTCACCGATCTCCCGCTTCTCGTGCGGCTGGATACGTTGCGCCGCGTCGATGCGGCGGACGTCTTCGCTGGCTACCGGCCGGGTCTCGATCCGCAAGGTCCTAGCTTCAAGCTCCACGGGATGACCGCCGAGGACTACCGCCGCGTCGGCGACCGAGTCGTCTTCGACCGCACCACGGGTGCCGTGCGCGCGATCACGCGGGAGGACGTCGGCGATCGTCTCGCCGCGAAGGGCATCGCGCCGGACCTCGACTGGACCGGCTCGATCACGCTCGCGGACGGCCGCATCGTCGAGGCGGCTACCGCGTTCGCGATGTACCGCCGCCACCTTCGGGACTACGACCTCGCGACGGTGCTCGAGATCACCGGCGCCCCGCGCGATCTCGTCGAGCGGCTGATCGAGGACATCGCGACGATCAAGCCGTGCTCCATCCATGTCGGCGAGGGCGTCAACCACTACTTCCACGCGACGCTCCATAACCGCGCGGTCTACCTCGTGATGATGCTCACCGGAGAGATCGGACGTCCCGGTGCCGGCGTGAGCACGTGGGCCGGAAACTACAAGGGCGGCATCTTTCAGGGCGCCCCGTGGTTCGGGCCCGGCGTGGGCGGGTACGTGCGCGAGGATCCCTTCGCGCCGCTTGCCGGCGAGCGCGATCGCTACGACGCGCGCACGGGGCACCAGTATTCCGAGGACGAGGAGACCAGCTACTGGGGCTTCGGCGACCGCCCGCTCATCGTCGACACGCCGGCCGAGGGACGCAAGGTCTTCACCGGCCGGACGCACATGCCGAGCCCGACGAAGCTGATCTGGTACAACAACGCGAACCTCATCAACCAGGCGAAGTGGGCCTACGAGCTCGTCCGCAACGTCAACCCGAAGGTCGACCTCATCATCGACCAGCAGATCGAGTGGACCGGCTCGGCCGAGTTCGCCGACGTCGTGCTCCCCGCGAACAGCTGGCTCGAGCAGCAGACCTACGAGATGGGTGGATCCTGCTCGAACCCGTTCCTCCAGATCTGGAAGGGCGGCATCGCGCCGCTGCACGACAGCCGCGACGACATCGCGATCTTCGCGGGGGTGGCCCGCGCGCTCACCAAGCTGACGGGCGAGCCGCGCTTCGCGGCGCACTTCGCCTTCGCCGACCGGCCGGAGGTCTACCTCGACCGCGTGCTCGCCGCCTCCTTCACCACCGAGGGCTACACGACGGCGGACATCCTCGCCGGGAAGTACGGCGAGCCGGGCGCCGCGCTCATGCAGTACCGCACCTACCCGCGCATCCCCTTCTTCGAGCAGGTCAAGGACAGCCTGCCCTTCTACACCGACACCGGCCGCATGAACGCGTACTGCGACCTCCCTGAGGCCATCGAGTACGGCGAGAACCTCATCGTGCACCGTGAGGCGATCGAGGCGACGCCTTACCTGCCGAACGTGATCGTCTCGACGAGTCCCTACCTCCGGCCGAAGAGCTACGGCATCTCCCCCGATGACCCGGACGCGGACCGGCGCCAGGTCCGCAACCTCATGCTGCCCTGGGCCGAGGTGAAACGATCCGCCAATCCGCTCTGGAAGCAGGGCTTCCGCTTCTACTGCCTCACGCCGAAGTCACGCCACAGCGTGCACTCGTCCTGGTCGGTGACCGACTGGAACTGGCTGTGGACCTCGAACTTCGGCGATCCGCACCGAGAGGACCGCCGCAGCCCGGGCGTCAGCGAGCCGCAGCTGTCCATGAACCCGCAAGCGGCCAAGGATCTCGGTCTCGCGAACGGCGATGTCGTGTGGATCGACGCGAACCCCGCCGACCGGCCCTTCGTCGGCTGGCAGAAGGACGCGGCCTTCTACGAGACGGCG
>JBKJTV010000050.1:0-6621 GCA_046589985.1 Candidatus Limnocylindria bacterium
CCTCTCAGCGGTGGGGAAGCTGTTGTCTCACGAGCTCGTGAGACAACAGCTTCCCCACCGCTGAGAGGAACGAGCCCGTTACCGGACTGTTACGAAGGCAGGCCGACGCAGGAACCCATCACGCATCACAGCAGGCCGCGCTCCTTCAGGCTGACCCAGCGGTCGGCGCTGCCGATGACCAGGTGATCGATGAGCGGGATGCCGAGCAAGCGTCCGGCGGCGACCGCCTCGCGGGTCGTCCGGATGTCGTCGCCCGACGGCTCGGGATCGCCCGAGGGGTGGTTATGCGCGAGGAGCACGCCGGCGGCGGTCCGGCGGACCGCCTCTGTGAAGAGCTCGCCGATGCGAACCGATGCGCCGGCGACGTTGCCCTCGTAGGCGATGTGGACCGACATGAGCCGCTGCTTCCGGTTCAGCAGGGCGACGAGGACCGCCTCTCGCTCGCGGTGGGCGAGGCGCGGGATGAGGACGCGCGCAGCGCGTGCGGGCGTGTCGAGGGGCTCACCGGGCTCGCTCGCCATCGCGACCCGGCGCCCGAGCTCGCACGCGGCGAGGATCCGCGCGGTCGCCACCGGACCGAGCCCCAGGCGGGACGCATCCGCTCGCGCGAGCGCCCGCACGTCCTGCAGCTCGACGACGAGCGCCTGCGCCATGGCGAGCGCATCTCGTCCGGGACGGCCGGACCCGATGAGGATCGCGAGCAGCTCGGCATCGGCCAGAGCCGCCGCACCCCCATCGAGCAGCCGCTCCCGCGGGCGCGCGGTTATGGGCCATTCGCGGATGACCGGCACATCCGGAGTTACGGCCAGGACTTGCGCTGCGACCGGCCGATGCCATCATGGTGGCATGCAACGGAAACAGATCCAGTTCTCGGAACGGCAGATCCGCGCGATCCGCGCCGAGGCACGTCGTCGCAAGACGTCCGACGCCGAGGGATCGATCTATGGCCTGCCGCACGACCTCGGCGGGACGGACCGCGCACCCGCCCGCGGGCAGCTCGCCGCGCGAGCGCTGGCGGCGGTCGGCCGGTTCGCGTCAGGTCGTCGGGACGTGAGCCGGGAGCACGATCGGGAATTGGCAGACGCATTCAGGAAGTGAGCGTCTTCGTCGATACGTCCGCGCTCTACGCGCTGCTCGACCGGGACGACACGCAGCACCCGAGGGCGTTGACCACATTCGCAGGTCTGCTGAAGAACGAAGAGCTCGTCACGCACAGCTATGTGATCGTGGAGACGGTCGCGCTGACGCAGCGCCGCCTTGGATCGGACGCGGTGCGCGCCTTGGCGAATGAGCTGCTTCCGGCGATCGGGATGACGATCTGGATCGACGAAGCGGCGCATCGTGCCGGCATGTCGGCGCTCCTCGCGACGTCACCGACCGACGTCTCGCTCGTCGATCAGGTGAGCTTCGGCGTCATGCGCGAGCTCGGTCTGTCGCGTGCCTTCGCGTTCGACGATGACTTCCGCGCCGAAGGATTCACGACGCTGCCGTGACGTGAGCGACGCGGGCTTGCTACGTGGTCTTCACTTCCGCCACCTTGCCGCCGGTGTGGACCGTCCAATCGCGCTCGTCGAAGTCCTTCGCGCAGTAGGGGCAGATGTTCCACTCGGGCCGGATGAGCTTCGAGCAGGAGGGGCAGACGCGCTTCAGGCGCGTGCGACACGTCGGGCAGAGCAGGAAGTCCTCGCCGACGCGCTCGTGACAGGTGGGACAGACGACCCGCTGCTCCGCCTCCGCGAGGAGTGATTCCTCGGCGAGCTGACGCTCGTAGGCCTCGGCGAGCGTCTCGCGGGGCCGGATGATCAGGTAGAGGAAGAGCCCAAGGAGGTTGAGCACCACGACGAGCAGGCCGTAGAGGTACGGCGTGATCTGATTCTCCGTGCGGCTCTGCGCGTCGCGCACCGTCCAGTACACCATCGCGAGGTACAGGAAGAGGACGTAGAGCCCGATGAAGCGAAGTGAGAACTGGACGAGCGCGTTGTTGACGAACGTGCTCCAGATACCGCCGAGATCAGGCATTGCTCACACTCCTGCGCGGGTCGCGGCGCCTGCGCGCACGCGCTCCCGCCAATAGTCCAAGAGGTCGCGCATCGTCCGATCGAAGGGGATGCGCGGCTCCCAGCCCGTCGCCGTGTGGAACTTCGTCGTGTCGGCCCAGAGGATCTTCACGTCGGAGGGCCGCAGCCGCGCGGGATCCTCCTTCAGCGTGATCTTTACCTTCGAGTGCGAGAGCAGGACGTCCAGCATCTCGCGGATCGACCAGGTACGACCGCTGCCGACGTTGTAGACCTCGCCCGGCTCCGCCTTCTCGAGCGCGAGCCAGTAGGCGCGGACCATGTCGCGGACGTCGGTCCAGTCGCGCTTGCTCGTGAGATCGCCGTGGTAGATGACCGGCTCGTGCAGACCCGCCTCGATCTCCGCGATCTGCTTCGCGAGCGTGCTCGTCACGAAGATCGCGCCGCGACGCGGGCCGGTGTGGTTGAAGCCGCGCGTCACCACGAGGTGCAGGCCGTACGACTGCACGTACTGGTACGCCAGCTTGTCCTGCGCGACCTTGCTCACGGCATACGGCGAGAGCGGGCGGAGCGGGTTCGTCTCCTTCATGGGGACCTCGTCCTCGTGCACGAGCCCGTACTCCTCGCTCGACCCCGCGATATGCATCCGGGTCCGCGTGTCATGGCGGCGGAGCGCCTCGAGCAGGTTCAGCTGCGAGCCGACGTTGATCTGGAAGGTCGCCGCGGGCTCGTCGAACGACGACTGCACGAACGACTGCGCGGCGAGGTGGAAGATCCGGTCCGGCTGGACCGCGCCGATGAGGTGGTCGACCGCACCCGGGTCGGTGAGCTCGCAATAGAGGAGCGTGACCCGCCCCTTCTTCCCGTCGTCACGCAGGCCGCTCTTGTCGCTGAAGCGGCCCTCGATCTGGTCGAGCTTCCCGGTGCGCCGGAGGTCCTCGAGATTCTCCATGCGCGAGCGCCAGCGCACGGTCCCGTAGACCGCGACGTCGGGATGCTCGGCGAGAAGGTATTCGGCAAGGTGGCTTCCGGCGAAGCCAGTGATGCCGGTGACGAGAACTCGCATCAAGACAGGCAATCTAGCAAAGGACCTGCCAAGCGAGCGTAGCCTCGTCGGAAATGACGATCCTCGAGGTCCGGCGACACGCCGAGCGCGCCGGTCCGACGCACGCCGGTTCGGCGCTCTCTCCGGCGGGGCGGACGATGGCCGAGCGCCTCGGGCGCAAGGCGCCGGCCTACGCCGTCGTCGTCGCGAGCCCGCTACAGCGGGCGAAAGAGACCGCTCTGCTCATCGGCGGGCGCCTCGACAGCGCGGATCCGGCCCTGCTCCCCGACCTCTCTCAGCTGGGGCTCGCCGGCACCATCGAGGAGTACGCCGCACTCCTCGATCAGGAGCGTGAGCGGGTGCTGGCGGACGAGCAGGCCGGTGCCTGGGCGCGGATCGCGGCCGCTGCGGGCCAGGGCCAGGCACTGGTCATCACGCACGGCGGCGTCATCGAGCTGGCCGCCTCCCGCATCGCGCGATCGCTCGGGACCGCGCTGCGCGGCGATGCGTTCTCGTACTGCGAAGGCGTGCGGGTCCGCTACGAGCGCGGTCGTCCTGCGGCGCTCGAGGTGCTCCGGACCTGACGCGCCGGCTCCACTGGATCCGCGAACAGTTCCAGATAGGGCGAGTAGCGGAACACGCGGCCGCGTCGTTTGCCGGTCGTCTCGTTCAGAAGTCCCGCCGCCTGAAATCCTTCGACGAGCTTGCCGGCCGTCACAAATGAGAGTTCAAGGCGATCTCGCACCAGACCTACGTTGATCAATGGTCTCTCGTAGAGAAGATCGAGAAGCCGTAGACCGTTGAGACCGAACGGGCGGGTCGCTTGCACCCGCTCCCGGTGCTGCTCACGGAGCGCGACGATGCTGGTCGCCGTGGTGACAGCATCTACGGCCGTCTCGGCGATGCCTCGCAGAAAGAACCGCATCCAGCCTTCCCAGTCGCCGGACATGCGCACGGCCATCAGACGGTCGTAGTACTCCGTACGGTGGAGCTTCAGGAAGTAGCTCAGATACAGCAGCGGACGCTGCAGCACGCGACGATGCACAAGCAGAAACGTCACGAGGAGGCGCCCGACGCGACCGTTCCCATCCAGGAACGGATGGATCGTCTCGAACTGCGCGTGAGCAAGACCGGACAGGACCAAGGGGTCGAGATGCTCGTTGTGCAAGAACTTTTCAAAGTCGCTGAGCGCCTCGGTCATTGCCCTCGGCGGAGGTGGCACGAACGTGGCCCGTTCGAGAGGAACAAGCTGCGGACCGATCCAGTTCTGGGTCGTCCGAAACTGCCCGGGGTCACGATCCATTCCACGGACGTTCCGCATGAGGTGGCCGTGTATCTCTCGGATGAGGCGCAGCGACAGAGGGAGCGACTCGACCCTGCGAAGACTGTGATTCATCGCCTTCACGTAATTGACGATCTCTTCCACGTCGCGTGGCAGTTCGCCGGCCGCCGGATCGAGCTCGTAGGCAAGGACATCGTCGAGCGTGCTCTGAGTGCCTTCGATCTGAGAGCTCAACACCGCTTCGCGCCGGACGTACATCGCGAGGAACAGGTCCGGGTTCGGCAGTGTGCGCGTGACGCCATCGAGCCGGCCGAGCTCGAGATTCGCCTGTGCGAGTAGGCCGATCGTCGACTCATCCATCGCAAGCGGCGGCTCGGGTGGAAGGGGCCGAGGGACGAACGCCAGGTACCCGGTTGGCTGTTTCACAAAAGTGCCGGCACGTGTACTTCCCGGCCCAGCGGTGCGGTCGCTATTTCGGGCTCCCGTAGTAGGCATCGCCGCTATTTTAGCAGATGACGATTATGTAAAACAACGCCCACTCTGTGTCGTGCTCACGCGATCGGCGCGCCCTCGCGTGCGAGACGTCCGACCGCCTCCACCAGGATCTCGTGCTCCGTCGCGAGCACGCGCGCGCTGAGCGTCTCTGCGTCGTCGCCCGGGAGCACGGGCACACGGCGCTGCAGGAGGATCTCGCCCTCGTCGAGCGTCCCGCGATGCGCGCGGTGGACCGTCGCGCCCGTCTCGGTCGCGCCCGCGGCGAGCACGGCTTCATGCACCTTCAGACCGGTCATCCCAAGCCCGCCGAACGCCGGTAGCAGAGATGGATGGATGTTGATGACCGGGATGCCGCCGAGGCGGTCCCAGAACGCATCCGAGAGGATGCGGTCGTACCCCGCGAGGACGAGGAGCTCCGGGCCTTCGCCGAGGATCGCGGCGGCCATGAGGGTCTGCGCTGCCTCGCGGCCGCCGTTCGCGGCCGGGGGGAACGCGCGGCAGGGAATGCCCGCGGCGATCGCGCGGTCGAGTGCGGGCGCCTGCTTGCGGCTCGACGCGACGAAGACGATGCGCGCGTCGAGCCGACCGTCAGCGATCGCGTCGATGAGCGCCTGGAGGTTCGAGCCGCGCCCGCTCACGCAGACCGCGATCGGCAGGGTCACAGGCTACGCACCTACCGGAAGCGGACCCGCTGGTCGCCGCTCGCGTCCTCGACCGAGCCAAGGGCGATCGCGTTCGGCAAGGCGCGCAGCGCAGGGCGCTCGTCCTCGGACGCGACGACGGCGACGAGGCCGATGCCCATGTTCCAGGTATTCCACCGTTCGGCCTCGGGGACGGCGCCATCGTTCCCGAGCAGCGTGAAGAGCGGCGGCACCGTCCAGGTCCGCCGGTCCACCGCGGCTCCGAGCCCGGGCGGGAGCGCGCGCGGGAGATTTCCCTCCCAGCCGCCGCCGGTGAGATGCGCGATCGAGCGCACCTGTGCGACATCGCGCAGGGCGCGGATGTCCGCCAGATATGACGTGTGCGGCTGAAGCAGCGCGTCGCCAAGCGTCCCGCCGCGCAGCTCGGGGCGCGCCGCCGCGAGAAAGCTGGCGACGCTCGAGCCGGCGCGCGCGGCCGCGCGATCGCAGATCGCGCGAGCAAGGGTGTAGCCATTGGTGTGGAGGCCGCTCGAGGGGAAGCCGATGAGCACGTCGCCGGCCCGCACCGCCGCGGGATCGAGCAGCTTCTCGCGCGCGACGCCGCCGACGAGGAAGCCGGCGAGGTCGTAGGCGTTGTCCTGGTACATCCCGGGCATCTCCGCGGTCTCGCCGCCGAGGAGCGCGCAGCCGTGTGCCGCGCAGGCGTCGGCCATCGCGCCGACGACGCGCGCGAAGATCTGCGGATCGAGCCGCGAGCAGGAGAAGTAATCGAGGAAGAAGAGGGGCTCGGCGCCCATCGCGAGCGCGTCGTTCACGCAGTGGTGCACGAGATCGGTCCCGACCACCTCGTGCCGGTCGAGCTCGCGCGCGAGCTCGAGCTTCGTGCCGACACCGTCGGTCGTCGCGACGAGGACGGTATCGGTACCGGCCAGCTGGAACAGCCCGCCGAACGCGCCGATGCCGCCGATGACCTCGGGCCGCTTCGTACGGGCGACGCGCTCGCGGATGCGCGAGAGCGCGTCCTCCGCGCGCGTGACGTCGACGCCCGCGCCCTTGTACGTGAGGCCGCTCATCGGGGGAACGTCTCGGCGGCCCCGGCGCGCTCGAGCGACTCCTTGCCGAGCTCGAGCTGGACCGGCACGG
>JBKJTV010000178.1:0-5601 GCA_046589985.1 Candidatus Limnocylindria bacterium
GTGTGAACTATGCCACAGGGAGCTGAGATGGTCGATCGTCAGACCGGCACGGCAGGTCGCACGCCGGCACAGGACCTCCTCGACCTCCTCGGACCGGTCGACGCCTTCCATGACACGACACATCTGGGCAGGTTCGGGATGCCGTCGGGCGCGATGACGGAGGACATGCTCGCTCCGGTGACGGCGACGCTGCACCCATCGCAGCTCATCCCGGCGAACCAGAACGCGTGCACCTTCTCCAGCGGGCCGAAGCGGGTGGCGCCGGCGGCACTGGCCACGGGCGCGAGCATGTCCTCCGTCATCGCGCCCGATGGCATGCCGAACCTGCCCAAGTGGGTGGTGTCGTGGAAGGTGTCGACCGGTCCGAGCAGGTCCAGGAGGTCCTGCGCCGGTGTGCCGCCTGATCCGCCGGCGTGACGATCGACCATCTCAGCTCCCTGTGGCATAGTTCACAACGGACGTAGATGCACCATACACTTAGCGACCGGGCGAGTCGTGGGTGAAAACCAGCAGATGCCCCCTCGAGGAGGACCCGTGAACGGCTGGATACTCGGATACCTCATTGGCCTGGTCGTGGTCCTCGTGGTGGTCGGCGTCCTGCTCCTGATGATCAGGGGAGCACGTCTGACGGCCGGCCGGGCCGAGGCCGTCCTAGCCGCCCTCAACGACGCCCGCGACGGGACCGAGCCGCTCTGGCAGCTCGCGGACACCGTGGCCACGGCCGAGCGCATCGTCGCGGCAGCCGCCGCCGCGCGCGAGCGCCTCACCCCGGAGGCTCCCCGTGGGTGACCATGCCGCATGGTCCGTGGCCCTGGTCCTCGGACTCGTGGTCGCCGTGGTCGCCGTGGTCCTGCTTGAGGTCTTCCTGCGCGAGGTCCACCGCGTCGAGCGTGGGGCCGGCCTCGTGTGGGCCGCCGGCAAGCAGGTCGCGCGCAACACCGCCACGACCTGGCTCCTCGCGGAGACGTCCCAACGCCTGACCCTGCTCACCGACGAGGCGGGCCGACACGCCGAGTTGCTCGGCGCCCCGTCCGGGCCGGCGGGACCCTCCGACCGCCCGGCAACGGAGCTGCGATGACTGCCTGGTTGACCGTCCTGACGATCGGCGAGATCCTGCTCGTCGTCCTCGTGCTCGTCTACTACCTGCTGCGGATCGCGGCCTCGTTGCGGCGTACCTCGGCGCTTCTGGGCAAGGTGTCCTTCGGTGTCCGCGCGATCGAGACCCAGTGCTCATCGATCGGACCCTCGGTGCTCACCGTCAACGACCAGCTCCTCGGTATCTCTGCGGCCCTCGCCGCCGTCACCGAGCTGGCGCACGCCCGCGCCGCCGACGCGTCCGGTCCGTGACGATGGACGAGCTGCACCCTCCGAAGTCCGAGTCGCTGCGCGTCCTCTACTGGCGCAGTGAGATCCTTCAGGTCATGTACTGGCTGCGCGGTGAGGGGCTCGGCGAGATGGTGGACGCCCCGGTGCTCGAACGATTCCTCGGGGTCGACGCCGAGCTCGGGGTCGGCTACCTCGACCGGTTGGTCGATGACGGGTATCTCGAGGTGGCTCCGGAGGGCTACGTGCTCTCCGAGGTAGGGCTGGCCGAGGGCAAGACCGAGTTCGCGCTCAGCTTCGCCGACCTGACCCGACCGGCACACGGCGAGTGCAGTGCTGACTGCTGGTGCCACAACTCGGTCGAGGAAGCCCTGGCCTGTGCGGCCGAGCGCGCGCCTGGCGGCGCGTCGTGACCAACAAGTCGCTCGAGGGATTCCCCGTGGGCATGCCGCGCAACTACCTCCGGCCCTGCCTGCTGCTGCTGCTCGCGGAGGGCACCTCCCACGGCTACGAGCTGCTCGACCAGGTGGGCGGGCTCGGCCTGGACAAGTCGGACCCGGGCCGGTTGTACCGCTGTCTGCGGGCGATGGACGAGGAGGGACTCGTGCACTCCGCGTGGGAGCCCTCTGCCGTGGGGCCCGCCCGACGTACCTACTCGTTGACCGACGAGGGCCGCGACTGGCTGCACGCACTGTCGGGCAGCCTGGCCGAGATCGCGCGAGCCCTCGGGACGTTCCAGGGGCGCTACGCCTCGTTGGTCGAGCAGGACGAGCTCACGACGTGAGGGTGGCCGTGGCCGGCAAGGGGGGCGCCGGCAAGACCACCCTCAGCGCGACCCTGTGCCGGCTGGTGGCCCGCAGCGGAACCCCGGTCGTCGCCATCGACGCCGACGCCAACCCGAATCTCGCCACGGCCCTGGGACTCCACCTTCCCGAGGGAGGGGAGCTGGTGCGTGTCCCATCGTCGATGGTCTCGCGGCGACGTGACGGCCGAGGCCTGACCGAGTCCATCGAGTCCGTACTCGACCGTTACACCCGCGTGGCGCCGGACGGAGTCCGGCTGCTCGGCATGGGTGCGCCGAGCCATGCCGACGAGGGTTGCCTCTGCGCGGCGCACGCCGTGGTCTCCTCACTCCTGGAGGACCTGGGCGCCGACACGGAGCGCCTGGTCGTGATCGACATGGAGGCGTCGCCCGAACACCTCAGCAGGGGCACGGTCCGGCACGCAGATCTGGTGCTGCTGGTCGCGGAGCCCTACTACCGCTCGCTCGAGACGGTCCGCCGGATGGCGGCACTGGTCGCAGAGCTCCCCGTCGGGGCCGTCGCCGTCGTCGCGAACAAGCTGCGCACCCCCGACGACCTCGAGGCCATCGGCGAGTTCTGCGATCGCCACGACCTGCGGCTCGCGGGCGGGGTGCCGTGGAGCGAGGAAGTGGTCGCCGCCGACCGGGAGCGGGTCCCGGTCGTCGAGTGGCCGTCCGCCCAGCCGGTGGTGGCGGCCGTCGCTGCCCTCGCAGCGGCACTCACGCTTCCCCGGGCGGTTGCGGCCGACGCCCCAGAGTGTGACCTTCGTGTTCCGGGTTCATCGTCCTAGGCACGCCCAGGAGCATCGATCACGGGGAATCTGACAGCGGGCTCAACTCTTCATCGACGCCGTCGAAGGTCGGTTCCTGGTCGAGACCAGTCCGGCGGCCGCGGCGAGGAGGAGGAGTGCGCCTGCGAGGTAGTAGACCGTCTCGATGCCATAGACATCGGCCACGACGCCGCCCATCCCGAGTGAGGCCAGGCGGCCGCTCTGCCAGAGCACGTCCATGGAGGCGAAGACACGTCCTCGGACGTGTTCGGGTGTCTCAGCCTGGAGCAGGGAGTTGAACGTGACCGCACCGGTGGAGGTGCCCACGCCGTACACCGCAAGTGCGCCGGCGGCGAGCGGGACCGACGTGGTGGAGGCCAGGGCCAGGTCGACGAGGCCCCGCAACCCGAACGGCCCGAACACGAACAGCGGTCGCGTCGGGTTCCGGACCAGTCGCAGCAGGACGAGCGGACCCAGCGCGGCCCCGACGCCGATGGCGCCCACGAGCAGCCCGTAGCCCCGACCTGTCACGTCCAGGTGCTCGCGGGCCAGGACCACAAGCAGCGCACTGGTGGCGCCGGCGGACAGGGCTGCGAGGAACTGCACCACAGCGAGGGTGCGTATGAGCGGGTGCCGCACCAGCACCGCCACCCCTTCGCGGGCCTCGACCAGCAACCGTCGCCTTCGCACCTTCTCCGGGCGCCCCGGCACCCGCAACCCCCGAAGCAGCAGGGCGCTCGCGGCGTAGGAAGCGGCGTTGACCGCGAACGCGGGACCGTAGCCGAGGGAGACGACCAGCAGGCCCGCGAGCGGCGCCAGGACGATCTGGGACAGCACGGCGGCGGTCCAGATGCCGGTGTTGGCCGCGACCAGCGCCGACTTGGGCACCAGGGCCGGGAGCACGGAGGAGGCGGCCGGGTTGAAGAAGACGCCCGCGAGAGACATGGCGAACGCGACGGCGTACACCCCGGCTGGCGCGTCGTGCCACACCGCCAGGATCGCCGCAAGCACCATCCGGGACACGTCCGACCCGATCATCACCCGGACCCGTGGCCACCGGTCCACCAACGGCCCGGCCACCGGAGCCAGAAGCAGCACCGGGACGATCTCCGCGACCACGACACCGCTGACACCCAGCCCCGACCCGGTCAGGTCGTAGACCAGCAGTGCGAGCGCGACGACGTTGAACGTGTCACCCCACTGCGACACCGTCCGTGCCGCCCACAGCCGCCCGTAGCCGGGCTGAGCGAACACCTCGCGCAACCCGGTCGGGGCTCCCCCGTCGTGGCCGCTCAGGCCACCCTTCTCGGTCACCTTGTCGTCAGGGTCGGGCGGATCGAGGTACGGGCGCACTACCGGTGGATCAGCATCGGCATACCGGCTCCCGAGCCGTCCGAGGTGATCACGACGAACGCAACCATGGCGGCCCCCGCAATCACCGTCGCAATCATCAGTCGCCCCGCGAGCACCGGGTCGACCAGCGGACGGCACCGACGACCACGTCGGCGCGACCACGACACGACGTAGGCACCGACGAAGCACCCGAGGCCGGCGTAGAACGGAACAGGAGAGGACGCTCCGCCAACACCGGTCCAGACATACATGCTCAGGTACAGCAGCGTCCCACCCACCAGCGCCAGCGCCACGACCGTTCGCCCGCACCGCAGGCCACCGACGGCAAGCATCAGCACCGAGAACAACAGCAGCGGCTGCGCGACCGCGCCAAACCCCGGAGCGAGATGACTGACCACCGCCCCGGACGCACCGAGCCCGACCACACCCAGGACACCGCTGGCGACCCCCGGCAACATCGCGACCATCGGCAGACAGCTGACCAGGAGGGCCACACCGCTCGCTGTCTGAGCCGCAGCGTCTGTCCGAGTCGTCTCGTCCCTCACCACTGCCTCACCCTACGCTCCATCAGCGGGCCACGATCTCGGAGTTCCTCCGTTGACCCGTCGTGGCCCCCCTCGGAGCCGACGACCCGCGCTCCCAGCCGACAACCCCGATGAGGACGATCCGCAGTTGGCCTCCGGAGTCCGTTTTCGGACCGTGCGGGACTTGTCTGGACGCTCTTGCTCACGGTGGTGAGGACCCTGCTGGTCACCTGGCGTCCCCATGAGACGTGGCTCGTCACGCCGCTGCTCATGGGCACCCGCCTGGCGCAGGCTGGTGGGGTCGACTGGGCGGCTCGGGAGACGGCGAGCGGGCCGCCCGTCGGCTTACGGTACCCAGTCCGGGAACAGCGCCACGCTCGCCGAGGCCGAGCTCAGCTCCGGTGCCGGCGAGGGTTGACCACGGCGGAGAAGTGGGAGTGCGGTGAGTCGCATCACCTGCCCACAAATGCCCGCAAGGCGCGGCACGCAACGCCAAAGACGGTCCCCGAATCTCTCCGAAACCGCCTCGAAACTGGTGATTCTCGTTGTAGCGGGGGCAGGATTTGAACCGGAAGCCTCTGAGACGATCTGGGCTCCCAGCCCGCACCTCGGAATGTCTTTGGTTGCCTTTGGTTGCCTCGATCTACACGGAGATCAGCTGGCTGACCACGTTGCCTCTGCCCCGGTTGCCTCCGGTTGTGTCGGCCTGGTTCGCGTTGTTCCTGAGGGGTTCTCGATAAGCATCGTGACGGGGCGGTTCAAATCGTGAGACGCGCCCGGAAGAATTTCAGCACCTGTTGTCGCCGGCTGTCTTCTGTTGTCTTGCACT
>JBKJTV010000033.1:0-11716 GCA_046589985.1 Candidatus Limnocylindria bacterium
CCAGACGATCCTCGAATTCGACGCCGTACGCGAGCCGCAGCTGGCTGGGCCGTACTATCTTGCCGCCGCCAGCTTCGCCCTCTGGCGTGGCGATATCGCGGACGCCAGCCGCTCCGTGGACCGTGGGTGGGCGAGCGTCCGGGCGACCGAGGAGTGGCAACTGGTGGCCCGCATGGCATCGATGGTCGCGCGGGTGGACGCCGCTACCGCGGTCGAGGCGCGCCTGGATCGCCGACTTGCACCACTGGCGGCCGCCAGGACGCGGACCGCGGAGGTCGTCGCCGCGTCGGCCAAGCTGGTCAGGGCCAGTGGTGCCCCAACGACCGCCGGTTCACGCCGGGTCGCGGAAGCCTCCCTGGCCACCGCTCGGGCCTATCAGCGCCGTCTCGAGGGCGACGACGATGCCGCTGTATGGGACCGCGTGGCGACGGGCTGGGCTGCGCTCGACGCCCCGTACGACGTCGCCCTGGCTCGCTGGCGACAGGCCGAGGCCGTGCTGGCCGCGGGCGTCGGCCGATCGGGCCGGGCGGACGCCCACGGGCCGCTCCTGGAGGCGGTCAAGCTTGCCCTTGGGCTTCATGCCAGGCCGCTCCTGCGCGAGCTTCGGGAACTGGCCGGTCGGGCGCGAATCACGCTGCCGCCAGAGGTCGGTGTCCTGCTCGACGGCCAGGCGGGAGCGACGGTCGGCGTGCCGGTCCTGGTCGGGCGCGACGGCCATCCGACCGCCGCGGAGAACGGACGATCAGATCTGGTCAAGGTCATCGCCGGCGATCCACCGGGCCTCGCCCGCAGGCACGATACGTTCGGCCTGAGTGGCCGCGAGCGTGAGGTCTTGGGCCTGGTGGCACAAGGCCGCACGAATCGGGAGATCGGGGAGCGGCTGTTCATCAGCCAGAAGACGGGCGGAGTCCACGTCGGGAACATCCTGTCCAAGCTGGAGGTGTCCGGCCGAGTGGAGGCTGCGGCGGTCGCGATCCGGCTTGGCCTGACGGAGCGCCGTTGATGACGCACGACCCCGGAAGCCACGCGCCGACCCCGGAAACGCCGCGAAACCCGGAGGGAGGTCTCCGGGTTTCGATCGGGATCGCGGTTCGCCTCTCCGGATGGGCACCGGCGAGGCGGCGAAGTGATGGTTAGGTCAGCGCCACTTGATGCCGGCGGCCAGGCTCAGCGCGATGGCCACGAGCGGGCCGACGGTGACGGCAAGACGCCAGCTGCGATGGACGAGTTCCTTGGTCATGTGGCAGTCTCCGGAGTGGGTGACGACGATCCACCTCTGGAAAGGAAGTGGATAGCGAGCCTAGGCGAGGGTCCGGAGCCTCACAACTGACCCGATGGTACGGGGTGGTCCTGGGCCAGTGGTACCACCCTCCCCATCGCAGCACACCGGACATCCCCGGAGGGCCCTCGCGACAGGACGCCACCGGGCGCGGTAGATTCGTTTCGATTCACCGGAACGCGGGTCCCCGCGATATGAAAGGTCCCACCACCCATGCTTCGTCTGCGTCTCCTGTCGCTTGCCGTTCTCTCCCTGGCGGCGATCGCTGCCTGCAGCTCGGCGGCACCCGGCTGGACTTATGCCCCGGCCCCGCCGGTGACCCCGGCGCCGAGTGGCGCGGCCTCGGATGCGCCGAGTGGCGCGGCCTCGGATGCGCCGTCGGATGCGCCCGCGCCCTCGTCGGATGCGGGCGTCGTCGCCATCAGCGCCCTGGGCATCAAGTTCGAGCAGACCGCCGTGACCGCGCCGGCGGGGAAACCGTTCCAGATCAGCTTCGACAACAAGGACGCGGGGACGCCCCACAACGTCGCGATCCACGTGGGCGACGCCGGCGGGGCGGAGCTGTTCAAGGGCGAGATCTTCAACGGCGTCGCGACGCAGGTATACGACGTACCGGCCCTGAACGCCGGGGCGTACGCCTTCGTGTGCACGGTCCATCCGACGATGATCGGGACCCTGAACGTCGAGTGAACCGGCGCCCGTCGTGACCCCGACCGGCGAGCAGCTCTGCTACACGGACGCCTACCTCTGGTCGGTCGAAGCGCGGGTCGCCGCAGTCGAGACTGGCGAGGCGACGATCGTGGTGCTCGACCGCACGGTCTTCTACCCGGGCGGTGGCGGCCAGCCGTCCGATCGCGGCCTCGTTCTGCGGATGGCAGATGGTCGTTCGTGGACGGTGCGTGGGGCGCGCAAGGTCAGTGGCGAGATCGTCCATGAGCTGGGATCGGATGGTGGCGAGCCGCCCGCCGTGGGTGACCTGGTCCAGGTGGATCTCGATCGGGCGCGCCGGCTCGCCCTGATGCGGACGCACACGGCCCTCCACGCCCTGTGCGGGGTCGTGTGGCGGGACTACGGCGCGCTCGTGACCGGCGGCAACATGGAACCGGGGTCGGGCCGGATGGACTTCGAGTTCGAGCGTATGTCGGGCGACCTCGTCGACGCCATCGAGTCGACCGTCAACGCAGAGTTGGCGGCGGATCGCGAGGTGCGCGTCAACGTCCTCCCGCGCGACGAGGCGTTCGCCATCCCGGACCTCATCCGGACCAAGATCAACCTCCTGCCGCCGGGTATCGAGGAGATCCGGACGATCGAGATCGTCGGGCTCGATCTGCAGGCCGATGGCGGGACGCACGTCGCCAACACCCGCGAGGTCGGCGGCATCCGCGTCACGGGTTACGAATCCAAGGGCCGGATCAACAAGCGGATCCGGATCCGGCTGGTGGACACCGCGACGAAGCCCGGCTGAGCGCGGACGGCGAGCCAGCCAGCCGCGATCGCTCTGACTCATCAGGATGGACCTCAGTTGTCGACGGTCTCGTCAAGCTCATCACGTCCTTCCCCGACGTCGAGCTCCTCGAGTCGGCAACGATCGCGGAGCGACCCGGCCGTCGGGCGGCGGTGCCTAGAGCGCCTTCACCGCCGAGGTCAGGGCGGCCAGGCCGTCCTTGGCGTCGGCAAACAGCATCCCGGTCTTGGGGTTCGCGTACAGCTCGTTGTCGATGCCGGCATACCCGCGGCCCATGGATCGCTTGATGACGACGATGGACTTGGCGTGGTCGACATCGAGGATCGGCATGCCGGACACTGGTGAACCGGGCCGGCGCGCCGCTGGGTTCGTCACGTCGTTCGCGCCGATGACCAGGGCAACATCCGCGCGTGCGAACTCCGGGTTGATGTCCTCCATGTCGACGAGCTGCTCGTACGGCACGTTCGCCTCAGCGAGGAGCACGTTCATGTGGCCAGGCATGCGCCCCGCGACGGGATGGATCGCGTACTTCACGTCCACGCCCTTCGCTTCGAGCACGTCCGCGAGCTCGCGCACGCTGTGCTGCGCCTGTGCCACGGCAAGCCCGTAGCCCGGCACGACGACGACGCTCCGTGCGTAGGCGAGCAGCGTGGCGACCTCCTCGGGTGTGGTCGAGCGGACCGTGCGGCCGTCGTCCGCCCGCGCGCCAGCGGCGCCCGCGGCGGGTGCCGCGCCGAACGCACCGAAGAGCACGTTGCCGAGCGAGCGGTTCATCGCCTTCGACATGAGCCGCGTGAGGATCGTGCCCGAGGCACCCACGAGCGTGCCGGCGACGATGAGGAGCTGGTTGTTCAGCGAGAAGCCGGCGGCGGCCACGGCAAGACCCGTGTAGGCGTTCAGCAGCGAGATGACGACCGGCATGTCGGCCCCGCCGATCGGCATGACGAGCGCGACGCCGAAGACGAGCGCGACGACTCCGAGCACGATGAAGAGCAGCAGCGGATCCGCGCTACGCACGCCGAACGTGTCGGCGACGAGCAAAGCGGCGAGCGCGACGATGGTGAGGCCGAGCGCCCCCGTCACGATGTTCTGGCCGGTGTAGGCGAAGGCCCGCGGCGTGACGATCCCCTGGAGCTTGCCGAAGGCGATGAGGCTGCCCGAGAACGACACCGCGCCGATGACGAGCCCGAGGATGATCGCGACGACGATGCCGGCGCTGGGGTCGCCGTGGTCGTGCTCGCGGAGGTACTCCAGTGTCGAGACGAGCGCCGCCGCGCCGCCGCCGGCCCCATTGAACAGGGCGACCATCTGCGGCATCGCCGTCATCTTCACCGCACGCGCGCCCCAGAGGCCCGCGACCGTGCCGACCGCGATCCCGGTCAGGATGAGCGGCAGGTTCGACTGGCCCTGAACGAGGAAGGTGAAGAGGACCGCGAGCAGCATGCCTGCCGCGGCGATGCGGTTCCCGAGGACAGCGGTCTTCGGCGAGGTGAGTCCTTTCAGGCCGAGGACGAACGTCACCGCAGTGACGAGATAGGCCCAGGGAGCGAGCTCGGCGATCGTCACTTCTGCGGCGGTCCCGGGCGTCGGCCCTGGAACATCTGGAGCATGCGGTCGGTCACGGCGAAGCCGCCGACCACGTTGATCGTCCCGAGCACGACGCCAAAGAACGCGATGGCCTGGCCGAGCGCGCCCCCGACGGCATTCGCGGCGACCGCCATCGCTCCGATGACGATGATCCCGTGCACCGCGTTCGCACCGGACATGAGCGGTGTATGCAGCGTCGACGGGACTTTGGCGATGATCTCGAAACCGACGAACACGGCGAGGATGAAGACATACGCGCCGAGGACGAGCTCCTGACTCACGACTTGCTCAAGATCTAGGCGCCATCGCGGTCTTCGTCGGGCCGTGCACGACCTCGCCGTCCTGCGTGATGACCGCGCCCTTCGTGATCTCGTCGTTCATGTCGAAGTTCAGCTTGCCGTCCTTCAGGACGAGCGCGAGCAGCGATGAGATGTTGCGCGAGTAAAGCTGGCTTGCGTGGGCCGAGACCGTGCTCGGGAGGTTCAAGGTGCCGTCGATCCGCACACCATTCACCACGTTCACCTCGCCCGGCTTCGTGAGCTCGGCGTTCCCACCCATCTCCGCCGCGAGGTCGACGATGACCGAGCCGGGGCGCATCTTCTTGATGACCTCCGCGGTGATGAGAATGGGCGCCTTGCGCCCTGGCACGAGTGCGGTGGTGATGACGACATCGGCGGCCGCGACGCGCTCGGCCATGAGCTCGCGTTGCTTCTGCTGCTCCTCAGGCGTCAGCTCACGGGCATAGCCGCCGGTGCCTTCGCCGGACTGCCCGAGGTCGATCTCGATGAACTTCGCGCCGAGCGACTGCACCTGCTCCTTCACCGCGGGCCGCGTGTCGAAGGCCTCCACGACGGCACCGAGACGGCGAGCGGTCGCGATCGCCTGGAGACCGGCCACGCCCGCACCGATGACGAAGACGCGAGCCGGCGTCACGGTGCCGGCCGCGGTCGTGAGCATCGGAAAGAATTTCGGGAGCGCAGCGGCAGCGTTCAGCACCGCCTTGTAGCCCGCGATGTTGCTCTGCGAGGAGAGCGAGTCCATCGACTGTGCGCGTGTGACGCGCGGGATCGCGTCCATCGAGAGGCTGGTGACCTTGCGGTCCGCGAGGGCCTTCACGAGGTCGTGGTTCGTGAGCGGCTGCAGCGTCGTGATGAGCACAGCACCGGGCTGCAGCTTCGCGATCTCGTCCGCGGTCGGCTTCGCGACCTTGACCACGATGTCCGCGCCAAGTGCGTCATCGGCGCTGCCGAGCGTCGCGCCAGCCTGGCTGTACTGCTCGTCCGATGCGAACGAGCCCTCACCCGCCCCCCGCTCGACCACGACGGTCGCGCCGGAGCCGATGAGCTTCTTCACCGACTCGGGGACGAGCGCGACGCGGCGCTCGCCTTCCGCCCGCTCACGCGGGACTCCCACTTTCATTTGAGGACACGAGACTAACCGAGGCACGCGACCGACGCCTGCGACATAGGCTCGTGTGGTGAGCGCGCGGCGCGTCGCGGTGATCGGGGCGGGCGCGAGCGGACTCGTCGCCGCGAAATGGCTGCGGGCCGAAGGCCTCGAGCCGGTCGTGTTCGAGAAGAGCGACCGGATCGGCGGCGTGTGGACGTACGACGAGAACCTCACCGGAGGCGGATCGCCCTCGTACCGCTCGCTCGTGACGAACGTCTCGCGTCAGAAGACGCACCTCTCGGATCACCTGCTCGGCGAGGAGCTCGGCGACTTCCCGGCCCGTGCCCGCGTCCTCGAGTGGCTCGAGGGCTATGCCGACCGCTTCGACCTCCTGCGAAGTGTCCGGCTGCGCACGCCGGTCCAGCGGGTCACGCCGCTGCCCGGTGGCGGCTGGTCGGTCGACGACGAGCGCTTCGAGGCGGTCGCCATCGCGAGCGGCCTGTTCACCCGACCGTTCGTGCCACCAATGAAGGGCCTCGACGCGTACGTCGGGCAGATCGTGCACGCGGCCGGGTACATGCACCCGGAGCCGTTCGCCGACCTTGACGTCATCGTCGTGGGTGCGGGGAGCAGTGGCGCCGACATCGCGATCGAGCTGAGTCGCGTCGCGCGCGTGACGCTCTCCGTCCGCACGGTCGCCTCTGTCGTGCCGAAGACCGTTGCGGGCAGGCCTCTCGACCACCTCCTCACACGGAAGATGGAGCGAAGAAAGCCACAGGAGCGCGGCCGGCTCCTCCACGAGGCGATCGTCGACGAGTACCGACGCCGCGGCATCGATCCCGCTACCTGGCCCGAGAACCTCCTGCCGCTGGCGTCCGGCCACGCGCCCACCCCTTCGGAGGAGCTCGCGACGAAGGTCGTCGACGGCACGATCGCCCTGCGCGCCGCGCCCGAGTGGTTCGAGACTGATGGGGCGTTCTTCAAAGACGGCATCTACCGTCGCGCCGACCTCGTGATCTTTGCCACCGGCTACGAGCTCGCGTTCCCGTATCTGCCACCGGGCCTTCTGCCGATCCGCGGCCTCGCCGAGGTCGATCTGTACCGGCAGGTCTGGCACCCGACGGTCCCGGGACTCGCGTTCATCGGGATCTGCCGGGTGTCCGGCGCGGTCCCGCCGATCGCGGAGATGCAGGCGCGCTGGGTGGCCCGCGTGCTCTCGGGCCGCCAGGTGCTTCCGGGACCGGATGAGATGCGGCGCGAGACGCGGGAGCGCCGCGCCCGGCACCTCGCCGCCGGCACCGAGTACATGCGCGTGCCGTTCCTTGGCTACCTCGACGAGATCGGGGAGCTGCTCGGCGTCCGCCCGCGCGACGAACGGAAACTGCTCGACGAGGTCGTCAGCGCGACGCAGTACCGATGAACGGCACGAGCATCCCGACCTCGCGCGCGTAGTCGTCGTACGCGGGACCGAGCTCGCGTCGCAAGAGGCGCTCCTCCACCGACGCGCGAAGGTAGAAGGCCGGGATCGCGACGAACACCGTCCCGGCGAGCAGGAGCAGGTTGCCGGTCGCGAGGCCTGCGCCGAGCAGGTGCAGCGCGAGGCCGCTGTAGACCGGGTGGCGCACCAGGGCGTACGGGCCACTACGAACGACCTCATGTCCGGCGTGGAACTCGACCTCGATGTCGAAGTGACGGCCGAGCGTGATCGCCGCCCACACTGCGAAGGCGACGCCGGCGACGACGAGGCCGAGCCCGACCCAACGGAGCGGATCGGGGACGGCGAGCTCGGGCCCGGGACGGAGTGCTGTGACGAGGTATGGGACCGGCACGAAGTACGGGAGCAGGGCCGCGGCACCGCCCTCGCGACGCAGAGACGGTCCACGAGCACGGAGCGAACGCCCACGGACAGTGAGCGCGACCGCGAGGTAGCAGAGGATGCCGCCGGCGGTCAACGCGGCGACGAGCTCGCCGCTCACGCCGCTCCGTACGTGGGATCGGCCCGGAGCCAGGCGCGGAGCGCGTTCGGCCAAGCGAACCAGTGGCGCGACGCGACCGTCCCGTCCCGCTCGTCGTAGGCCTCGGGCAGCAGGCCGTCCCAGGTCTCGACCTGATCGAGCCGCTCCCAGGCCGCGGCCTCGGCACCTGCGTCACTCCGTGCGCGCGCGACGATGACGCGCTGCAGGTCGCCGAGCGGCCACGGGTGCATCGTGTGGAGGGACCCGAGCCCGCCCAGCGGGCCCGCGATATATCCCTCGTTCTGAACGCTCCAGGCGTGCTCGATGGTCGCGAGCCACACGGGATCGTCCGCGCGGCAGAAGGCCCAGGCCGGCGCGAGCACGGAGGGCACGTCGTTCGCATCGTGGTAGTGGCGCGCGCCCGGTGCCCCGATCGCATAGGCGAATCGCCCGTTGCGCGTAAAGCGCTCGCGGATGCGCCCATGCAGCGGCTCCACGTCGCGGCCGTACGCGGCGAGCGTGCGCCACAGCAGCAGGTGGCTCGAGAAATGGAACGGCTCGGCGAGCGCGTCATCCGCGGGAGTCTCCGCGGTGGCGATCAGTCCGTCCTCGGCGCGCGCGAGCAGCGCGTCGAGGACGCGCTGCGCTTCCGAGCCGTACTTCCCGACCAGCGCGCGGTCGCCGGTGATGTCCGCGTGCTCGGCGAGGAGGAGCGCGGGGTAGAGCTGCTGGTCGAGCTGGAACGCGCGGTCCTTCGCCTGTCCGCTCGCGAGCGACGAGCGCGGCCACCAGCCGCCGGGCCGCTCCGCACGCTCGAAGCACCAGCGCAGGAAGCCGTCGACGGTGGCGCGGACGCGTTCTTCCGCCGGGGCGACGGCGAGGAGCATTCGCGCGGCGTAGTACGCGTCGCGCGTCCAGACGAGCGGGAGGATCTCGTGGTCGGCGAGGAGCGCAACGGCGCCACCGACATCGCACGACGCGCAGTCGAGGACAGAGGCCATCGCACGGCGTACCACGTCGGGCTGCGCCGACCACGGGAAGGACCGTCGCGCGGCCAGCTCGCGTTCGAGGAGCGCCTCAGCGGAGGCGGCGAGCGAGCGCGCCTCCGCGAGCGCAGCCGCAGGGTCGCGGCCGAAGGCCAGCGCGAGCGCGAGCCCGCCGCTCGCGGGCGCGAGGGCGACGGCCGCGGCCAGGCCAAGGGCGCGGTCATCGAGCCAGCGCGCGCCCTCGTGCTCCCCTGTCGTCGGCACTGCCGCCAGCGACCGGAGGGGTCCACCTTCCGTGAGCTGCGTGTACGCCGCGCGCGCAAGGCGAGGCTCACCGGAGATCGTCGCCTTTACGGACCCTTTCACCAGCAGGAGCGCGCCTGGCCGGCCCGCGGGCGCGAACCCGGTGAGCTCGGTCGCGCCCGCGAAGCGGATCCGCGGGATCGCAGCCTCAAGGAGGACATGGCTCACAGGGTCACCGAGGTCGAGGCCGAAGCCCGCGCGGTCGCGGGCCGCGAGCCCGGTCCGATACCGGCGGACGGCGGGCGGGTCTCGGCGCGACGCCTCGTCGAAAGGCCGCGCGCTCGTCAGCAGCACGCGGCCATGCTCCGGATGCGTGATCCCGAGCGAGAGCCAGCGACCGTCCGCCCCGATCGTGCCCGCGACGATGCCGTTCCCCAGGTCCAGTGGCTTGTACGGTCGCGACGGATCGAGCTTTACTGCCGAGCCGTCAGGCGAAGCAGTAGGACGGTCAGGGTGACGCGAAGCGGAGCCCGGACCACTTATTGGAGGGCTTCGCCGGTCGCCTGATCCATCCAGCGCACGAGCGCCGGCGGCACGCCGAGGCGGATCTCCTCGTCGGGACGCACGTGCGTGTCGATCGGCACCTGCACCTTCAGCGGAGTCGTGCCGACCATCGCGGTGATGAGCGCGTGCGAGCCGAGCGGCTCGCTCACGAGGACGCGTGCGGGGATGTCGCCCCCACCGAGCGTGAGGTGCTCCGCGCGCACGCCCATGAGGAGCGTCCGACCCTCCCCGCCCGCCGGCATGCGCGCGACCGGGATCGAGAAGCCATCGCCACTGAACGTGCCGCCGCGGAGCGTGCCTTGCAGGAAATTCATGGGCGGTGAGCCGATGAACGAGCCGACGAACTGCGTCGCCGGTCGGTCGTAGATCGCCATCGGCGCATCGACCTGGACGATGACCCCGTCCCGCATGACCGCGATGCGATCGCCCATGCTCATCGCCTCCACCTGGTCGTGCGTGACGTAGATGGTCGTGCGCTTCACTTCGTTGTGGAGCCGCTTCAGATCCGCACGGGCCTGCAGCCGCAGGAGCGCGTCCAGATTCGAGAGCGGCTCGTCCATGAGGAGCACCGGAGCGTCCATGACGACCGCGCGCGCGACGGCGACCCGCTGCCGCTGGCCGCCCGAGAGCTGACCCGGGTAGCGGTCGAGATAGGGCACGAGACCGAGGAGATCGGCGCCCTCCTGGACCCGCCGACCGATCTCCTCCTTCGGCCGCCGCTTCATCCGCAGGCCGAACCCGATGTTCTGCGCGACCGTCATGTGCGGGAACACCGCATAGCTCTGGAACACCATCGCGATGTTCCTGTCGCGCGGCGCCAGGTCCGTGACGTCGCGCTCGCCGATCCGGATGCGACCCCGATCGAGGCGCTCGAGCCCCGCGACCGTGCGCAACAGGGTCGTCTTGCCGCAGCCCGACGGACCGAGCAGGACCATGAATTCGCCATCGCGGATCTCGAGGCTGACGTCGCGCAGGGCGGGCGCCTTGCCGAACGTCTTGGTGACGTGGTCGATGGAGATGCCTGCCATGGCTATTTCCCACCCCACAGGTTCAGCAGGTACTTGCGCATGAAGAAAATGAAGATGATCGCCGGGACGACCATGAAGAAGCCGCCCGCGAACTTGTAGTAGAGGGGAGAGTCCGCGAGTGTCGAGAGGACCTGCGCCGGCAGGGTCCGGTTGCGCAGGGTGAGGATCGACGCGGCGAAGACCTCGTTCCAGGAGATGACGAAGGTGAAGATGGCGGCGGCAGCCAGCCCCGGCAGGGCCAGCGGTAGCGCGACGCGCCGGAAGGCGCCGAGCCGGGTGCAGCCGAGCGTCTGCGCGGCCTCCTCGAGCTCATGCGACACGGCGACGAAGACACCACTCGTGACGAGGATGACGAACGGCAGCGCCATCGCGGTGTGGACAAGCGCGACGCCGATCAGGTTGTCGTATAGGCCGAGGCGCAGGAACGTCACAGCGAGCGGGATCGACAGGATCGAGATCGGGAACATCTTCGTGGCGAGGACCGCGAGCTGGAACCCATCTCTTCCGGGGAAGCGGAAGCGGGCGAGCGCGTAGCCCGCGGGAGCACCGAGTGCGAGCGCGAACGTGATCGTGATCGCGGCCACCACGAGGCTGTTGATGACCGAAGGGATCACGCCGCGCGAGTTCACGAAGAACGCCATGGTCTCCGCTGTGAGCTCGCTCGGGACGAGCTCCTTCGGGTACTCGAACACGGCGTCCCTGGGGCTGAACGCGGCCACGCCGATGAAGTAGAACGGCACGAGGACCCAGAGCGCGAGCAGGACGGCGAACCCGTACACGAGCCCGCGGTCGAGCAGATAGCGCGCGCTCGGCCGCTCGACCATCAGCGCGTCCGCTCGGCCTGCGCGATGTTGAGGACGCGCAGGTAGATGAAGGTCGCGCCGAGCGTGAGCGCGAGGAGCAGCACGGCGTACGCGGCCGCGACGCTTGGATTCCGGTTCAGCGAGTACCAGTTGTAGGCCTCGCCCATCAGGACCGGGAAGTTGCGGCCGGCGAGCGCGAAGACGACCGCGAAGGTCTGGAACGCAAAGATCGTGCGGATGATCAGGGCGGACTGCAGGCTCGGCCGGAGGAGCGGCAGGACGACGTGGATCGTCCGGCGAAACCGGCTCGCGCCGAAGAGGTCGGCCGCCTCGAAGTAGTCCCGCGGGATGAGCTGAAGGCCCGCGATGAGCACGACGAGGACGATCGCCGTGGCGCGCCAGGACTCCGCGATGACG
>JBKJTV010000037.1:0-5772 GCA_046589985.1 Candidatus Limnocylindria bacterium
AGAGCACCCAGGTGTCCTTCGCGCCGCCGCCCTGCGAGGAGTTCACGACGAGCGAGCCTTTCCGGAGCGCCACCCGGGTGAGCCCACCTGGCGTCACCTTCACCTGATCACCTGAGAACAGGATGAAGGGCCGCAGGTCGACGTGCCGGCCCTCGAGGTGGTCTTCGCTCCACGACGGGTGCCGCGACAGCGCGAGCGTCGGCTGGGCGATGTAGCCGCGCGGATCGGCCTCGATGCGTCTCCGGTATGCCTCGCGGTCGGCGGCCGGCGCGTGCGGCCCGATGAGCATCCCGTAGCCGCCGCTCTCGTTCACCGACTTGACGACCAGCTCGGCGAGGTGCTCGAGGATGTACGCGCGATCGACCGGGTCATGCGCGACGTAGGTCCTCACATTCGGGAGGATCTCATCCTCGCCGAGGTAGTACTTGATGATCGTGGGCACGTAGGCGTAGATCGCCTTGTCGTCCGCGACACCGGTCCCGATCGCGTTCGCGAGCGAGACGCGGCCCATTCGGTACGTCGCAAGGAGGCCGGGCACGCCGAGCAGCGAGTCGTGCCGGAACGCGAGCGGGTCCAGAAAGTCGTCGTCGATGCGCCGGTAGATGACGTCGACGCGCCGGCGGCCGCTCGTCGTGCGCATGAACACCGTCGCATCGTCGACGAAGAGGTCGGAGCCCTGGACCATCTCGATGCCCATCGCCTTCGCCAGGAAGGTGTGCTCGAAGAACGCGGAGTTGTGGACGCCGGGCGACAGGAGCACGACCGTCGGCTCGTGCGCGATCGGCTGGGCGATCGCCCGGAGCACGTCCAGGAGGTCCTGCGGGTAGCCCTCGACGGGACGGATGTCGTAGTCGGCGAAGATCTGCGGCCAGACGCGCTTCAGGACGCGCCGGTTCTCAACGACGTACGACACTCCCGATGGCGTGCGCAGGTTGTCCTCCAGGACGAAGAACTGTCCGCTCTCGTCCCGCACGAGATCGCTCCCGACGACATGGGTGTAGACGCCGCGCGGGACCTCGACGCCGCGGAACTCGCGGCGGTAGCCGCGAGCACCAAGGATGAGCTCCGGCGGGATGAGGCCGCTCCTCAGGATCTTCTGGTCGTGGTAGACGTCGTGAAGGAAGAGGTTCAGCGCGCGCACGCGCTGCTCGAGACCGCGCTCGATCTTGTGCCACTCCTGTGGCGTGATGAGCCGTGGGATGAGGTCGAACGGGATGATCTTTTCGAGGCCGTTCGGGTCCTGGTTCACCGCGAAGGTGATGCCGCGTGCCTGGAACGACAGCTCGGCAGCGAGCTGCCGGCGCGCGACGTCCTGCGGGGAAAGCGTGGCGAGGCGGCCCGCGAGGGGTGCGTAGTGCTCGCGCACGTGCCCGTCGGGCCCGAACATCTCGTCCCAGAACCCGCCGAGCTCGTAGGCGGTGAGCTGGGGGGTCGTCGGTATCCCCGTCATGCGACCGCCTCCACGGGGCGCTCGCGCAGCTCGACGACCTCCGCCTTCTTCGAGGCCGCGAGCCTCCCGAGCGCCGGACCGCTGAAGGTCCCCGAGGTCGGTGACACGTCGCCGAAGTCGCGGCCCACGGCCACGGTGAGGTAGTCCATGCGCGTGCGCCGACCGTGGGTCGGGTCGTACGCGATGACCTCGACCTGGCCGAGGTCGTCGCACGGCAGGAGCGCCTCGACCCAGGCGTGCGGCGCACCTTCGCCGAGGAGCTGCCCCGACACGTAGCGGCACGGCACCCCGAGGAGCCGGAGGACGGAGAGGAGGATGTGCGCGTAGTCCTGGCACACGCCGCGGCCGAGGTGGAGCGCCATCGCCGCCGGGGTCGTGTAGCCGGTGACGCCGTACTGGTAGCGGATCGAGCGGGTCGCCCACTCGTGCGCGAGCCGCGCACGCAGGTGGCGATCGCGCGTCTCATCCGCGATCCCACGTGCTGCGTTCTCGATGCGCGCGTCAGGCTGCGTGAGCGCGGTCATCTCGAGGTAGAGCGCCGGCCCCTGGCCCTCCCAGGGCGTCGGCTCGAGGGCCGGGCCGTCGACGCGCATGCGCTCAACACGGAAGGTCGCCTCGAAGTCGACGGCCCGCGGGACGCGGTTCGCGGTGACCCTGGCGACCCGGTTCCCGAACTGATCACGCTCCCACGAGATGAAGTGGTCGCCCTCGGTGCCGCGGACGTCGAGCTCGTATGCGAGCACGCGCTGATCTCGGAAGGTGTCGCGCGGGATCATGACGAGCCTCTGTTTCAGGTCCCAGATAGGCCCGCTGTAGGTGTAGCGATAGTGCTGCCGAACGCGGTAGGTGGCGCGTTCGACGCGCGTCCAGTCGGTCACTGGCGCTTGCGGGACGCCTCCTCGAGGGCGTCCGCGTCGTCCTCAGGTGGTGGACCACCAGGCCGCTCGGCCGTGATCTCGTCAGCCCAGACGACGAACTTCGCAAGGCGCGCGAAGCCGTATGAGGTCGACAGCGCGACATCGACCGCGTCGCGGCCGCGGCCGATGACGATGCGTCCGACGCGCGGCACGTTGAAGCGCGCGTCGAAGGTGTACCAGCGTCCGCCGATATAGGCCTCGAACCAGCTGGCGAAATCCATCGGCACATCCTCGATCGGCACGTCGATGTCCGGCAGGTAGCCGAACGTGTAGCGGGCGGGGATGTTCATCGCCCGGCAGAGCCCCACCGCGAGGAGCGCGAAGTCGCGGCAGACGCCCTTGCCGGTCTCGAGCACCTGCGCCGCGGTGAGCGTCGGGCTGCTCGTGCCGTAGCCAAAGGTGATGTGCCCGTGGACGAAGTCGCAGATCGCCTGCACGCGCTCCCATGTCGCCGGCGTCGAGCCGAACATCTCCCACGCCCGTCCGACCATGAGATCCGACTCGACGAGGCGGCTCGGGAGCGTGAACACGAGGACGTCATCTGGAAGCTCGTCGACCGGATGGATCCGCGCGTCGGGCACGACGGGGTCCGCTTCGTGCGCCATCTCGACGACCGCGTCGTAGCGGACCGTGAGCGGGCCACCCGGCAGCACCAGGCGCCAGCAGATGTTCCCGAACGCATCCGTGTACTCCCTGAGCGGCACGTTCGGCCCGACCCAGCGGGACTCGTAGACGATCTTCGCCTCGATGTCCGGCCGTGGGCGGACGACCATCACCGTCGGGACGGCGACATCCGTGTCCCAGACGAATTCGCAGCCGACCCTCACACGCACGGGATAAGTCTAGGCAGGTGGCGTGCCGAACAGCCGCAAGCCTTCCGTTGGCGCCTCTTTCGCGTAGCACACGACACGGAAGGCGCCGAAGCCATTCGGGTCGAGGAGCGCATCGGTGGCGGCTCGCCGGCTCGCGGCCCGGAGCTGCTCGATCGGCGTCCCCGGCCGCACCGTCGCCTCACGCGCCCCGAGCGCGATGAGCACGTCGCGCTGGGTGCTCGAGCCCGCGAGCCGCAGACCCGCGCCCTCGGCGGCGCGCCGGATCGCGGTGAAGTTCACGGTGGCCGTGAGGTCGTGCGCGCCAGGCTCGGCATAAGGGTCCTCGAGGAGGCGATGCCGCGCGAAGCCCCGCACCGTCCCGGCCCCCTCGCGTCCGAGCAGTCCGCTCTCTTCGTCGCCGTAGTCGATGAAGAGGAGGTACCCGCTCGCGAGCGCGGAGCCGAGAGCCGCGACCCAGCCCTCGGCCGCAGGGCTCACCTCCCAGCGCGCTCCGACCGGGAGCGAGTCCGGCATCCGCCAGCGCAGGTCCTGCGTGCTCGGCGCCCGCAGCACCTCGACGAGCTTCCCGTCCTGCTCGTCGACGTGCGCTTCCTTCACTCCATCAGCGGTGCGCACGAGCACGTGTACGGGGAAGGCGTCGAGCACCTCATTCGCGTAGACGACACCCTGGATCGGCGCGAGAGCCCGCGGCGATGAGGCCCAGCGCAGTTCCTCACCCGCAAGTGCGCGTGCCTGCTGCTCGCGTAGATGCGGCGAGACCTCGATGATCGCGGGCTTCGCTGCACGCGCGGCGATGGGGTTCGCAAAGGCGAGCGCGCCGAGCAGGTCGCGCAGCGTCGTCCCCCGCCCCGCGCCCGCCTCGACGAGGTCCCACGTCGCCGGCTTCCCGAGCGACTGCCAGAGCTCGACGACCGCGCGGGCGAGGAGCCGGCCGAAGACGGGACCGAGATCGGAGGCGGTGAGGTAGTCGCCATCAAAGCCGATGCGCGCCCGCGTCGAGTAGTACCCATGCTCGGGGTCGTAGAGCGCGGCATCCATGTAGTCGGCGAAGGTGAGCGCGCCGCGGGCGCGGATGCGCGCGATGAGGGCGTCGCGAAGGCCGGGCATGGGGGCGAGGGTACGACCGCTGGCGCTAACGCGGCGACGGGGACGGCGTAGCGGCCGGTCGCTGACGGACCTCAACGAGCGCGTAGGCGCCGGCGTCCCAGCGGTACGTGCGCTCGATGCCGCCATCCCGTACGACGATGGTGCCCGAACGGAGCTCGAAGCTGCCGCCACGCCCAAGCCGCTCACGGTGGAGCTCGCGGATGCTGCCTCCGGACTCACCCACGACGACGACGTCGTGGATCCCGCAGACGGCGGCGCCGCAGTTACCGAGCGTGTACGCCAGGTGCTCGCCCTCGCCGGCGGGCATCGTCCCGACCTGCGTGACCCGCGAGGCCACCGGTGGCGGGGCCCCTCGCGCCACGACGCTCCAGAGCGGAGTGCTCGGCGCGCCGATGGCGAGGCGCTGCGTCAGGACGTTGCCCTGCCACGTCTCATCGAGCGAGACCTCGAGGAGGCCACCATCGCCACGCAGCTCGAGATCGCAGTGGCGGTCGAACCCGGACGGGGCCGGTTGGCCGAGTCCGCATGGATCCGCACGGGCGCCGACGGAGGATCCGCCGGCAGGTGCGGGGCCGGCGCGGCCGACACCTGCGGCGTCAAAGAAGAGCCAGCCGAGGCCGATCCAGGCGATGGCCGCGGCCGAGAGGGACAGCGCGGCCGCGGAACGCCTTACCACCGGCGGACGATACGCCGGACCGCTCGGGGCTATGCCCCCCAGCGCGGCGGGCCAGGCGGCCGGACTTCCGGCGGACGTACCGGTGACCGGTGCGTCTCGGCGTCGGTCGGGATGTGCTCGGATGGCTTCCAGTTCTTCGCGGCCGCAAGCTCTTCCTTCGCGAGGACCGTCACGCCAAAGCGCTGGTAGGTCGAGAGCTCGAAGTTCGGCGTCTCACCGAGCGCGCCGTGCGGGCAGACCTCGACGCAGTCGCCGCAGTAGATGCAGCGCACGATGTCCAGCTCGTAGGTCTGGAGATCGCGCTCGCGCATCATGAGCGCCCCGGTCGGACAGGTCTCGGCGCAGGCACCGCACGACACGCAATCGGTGTACGTGAGCGACACGTTCCACGGCGTCGTGACGATCGAGTCGTAGCCGCTGCCCATGAGGCCGTAGCAGTTCGCGCCGATGACGTCCCGGCAGATCCGGACGCACTGCGTGCAGTTGATGCATTTGTTGAGGTCGCGAAGGATGAAGTCGTGTGAGAAGTCGTACTCATAGTCGTGGTAGTCCACCGGCTCGGCACGATGGAAGCGGTTGTTCGTGAGGCCGTGCTCGAGCGAGAGTCGCTGCAGATCGCAGCGCCCGACCTCGGGGCAGACGCACTGGAGACAGCGCGCAGCCTCTTTCTCGGCGCCGTTCTTGTCGTAGCCGAGCTCGATGAGCGCGAAGCTCTTGGCGCGTTCCTCGAACGGGAGGAACGGCATCCGGACCTGCGGCTCCTCGGGCTTGTAGGGGACGATGTCGATG
>JBKJTV010000141.1:0-6524 GCA_046589985.1 Candidatus Limnocylindria bacterium
GCGAGAAGAACGCGGCCGCGCCGATCATGGCGCCGTTGTCCGTGCAGAGGCGCGGCGGCGGGACGCGCAGCGGCAGGCTCGTGCGGCGCTGGATCTCCGCGCGCAGTGGCCCGTTCGCGGCGACCCCGCCGCCGAGCATGACCGTGCGCACGCCGTGCTCCGCTGCGGCACGCGCCACCTTTTCCGCGAGGGCCTCGTTGATCGCCTTCTGGAACGAGGCTGCCACATCGGCCACCGGCACGGCGCCCTTCGCCTCGAGGGAGCGGACGAGCCGCAGCGATGCGGTCTTGAGGCCGGAGAACGAAAAGTCGTAGCGATCCGGGAGCCAGGCCTTCGGTAGCGGATATGACGACGGATCGCCGTCCCGGGCGGTCCGCTCGATCTCTGGACCGCCGGGAAAGCCGAGGCCGAGCAGTCGCGCGACCTTGTCGTAGGCCTCACCGGCCGCGTCGTCGATGGTGTGGCCGAGCAGGCGGAAGCGCCGATGCGCCTCCATGAGCACGAGGTCGCTGTGCGCACCACTGACGACAAGGACGACGGCGGGAAGCTCCGGCTCCGGCGGGGGCACAGCGGTGCCTTCCCCCTCGTCGGCCGCTTCATAGAGCCAGTTGGCGTAGACGTGCCCCTCGAGATGGTTCACGCCGACGAATGGGAGCCCTGCGGCGAGTGCCAGGCCACGCCCGTAGTTCGCGCCGACGAGGAGCGCGCCGATGAGGCCGGGCCCGACGGTCGCGGCGATCGCGTCGACCTCGCGCAGCTCCATGCCCGCCTCACGGAGCGCCTGCACGGTCATGGGGTCGAGCGCGCGGAGGTGCTCACGCGCGGCGACCTCGGGAACGATCCCGCCGGTCGCCTGATGCGCGGTCTGCGACGCGACGACGTTCGAGCGGATGCGTCGGCCGTCCTCGACGACGGCAACGCCGGTCTCATCGCAGGAGGTCTCGATGGCGAGGATCCGCATCAGCCGAGCTCCTCGCGCAGCTTCGCGAGACGATCAAGGACGGTCCGGTCCTTGATCCGCTCGGTCCACATGATGAGCGCGTCCTCGTTGTTGTCCGAGTAGTACCGGCGCCGCACGCCCGCGCGCCGGAAGCCGTACTTCTCGTAGAGCTTCTGTGCGGCGAGGTTCGACGCGCGCACCTCCAGCGTCAGCCACTCGGCACTCAGCTCCTGCGCGATGTCGAACAGGCGCTGCAGGAGCCGCTCACCGATCCGCTGGCGCCGCGCCTCCGGGAGCACCGCGAACGTCGTGATGTGCGCCTCGTCGACCATCAGCCAGAGCCCGGCGTACGCGACGATCCGCTCCCCGTCGCGCGCGACGATGTAGCGCGCATTCCGGTTCTGCGTGAGCTCGTGCTTGAACGCGTTCGCCGGCCACGGTGCCGGGAAGGACGCGTTCTCGACGACCTGCACGCCGGCGACGTCTTCGAGCGTCATGTCCTGGATCACGACGGGGGCGACTGAGACCATCAGACCAGTTTCCCAGGCGCGGGGGGCGGCGGCGCGAAGAGCGTGAGACGCGCGGCGGGCACGGTCGTTCGGCGGGCTTCTGCCACGGCCCGAAGCTCCGATCGTGTGCCCCCACGCGGTCCGCTTCGCGGCCCGCGACCCGCCGTGCGACTCGTGCCCGCCGCGCTCGTCACCGCGCTCGCTACGACACCGGGCGTCAGTCGGCACTCGTTCATGTCGTTCTTTTGGGGAGGCCGAGCGCCCGGTCATCGGAGGGCGCGGGCGCGAAGGGCTGCGCGAACGACCCGCGGATCGCGGGCTGCCGCACGTAGATCGGCTCGATCGCGCCGAGCTTCGTCTGCGGGGTCAGATCGAGCTCGCGCCAGCCGAGCTCCGCGAGGTACCCGGCGCGCCGCATGCGCGACGCCGGCGGCGCGAAGTGCGCGTTCGCGCCAAGGAGTGCGCGGATCGTCGATCCAGCGGCGTCATCGAGCTCACCGACGAAGAGGGTGTGGGTGCCGAGCTGCCGGCAGAGCTCCTCGAGCGGGCCGAGTAGGAACGGCGAGCGGCGCATCCACCTGCGGTTCCGCTCCTGATACAGAGCGGCGTACCAATCCGTCCGCCCGGCCGGCAGGAGCGCGCAGGTCCTCACCTTCGACGACGCGTGTGGATACGCGAGAACGTCCAGCGTGGAGACGCCGATGAGTGCCGCGCCCGTGCCGCGAGCGAGGCCCTGCGCCGCGGCGATCGCGACGCGGAGGCCCGTGAACGAGCCGGGTCCGGTCGCCACGGCGACCCGCGAGACGCCGGCGAGGGTCACGCCCGCGCGCGTGAGAAGACGTTCGATCGTCGGGAAGAGCTCGTCGCCGTGACGGCGCTGCGCGTGCCAGGTCTCCTCGGCCAGCACGTCGCGCCCGTCGAAGAGCGCGACCGACGCCCATGCCGTGGAGGTGTCAATCGCCAGCAACATCGCCGCGTATCCCTTCCATGAGCTCCCGCGATCGCGGACCGGTCGCCTCGAGCACGACCCGCCGCTTCGACTCCGCGATGTGCTCGAGGCGCACGTCGAGACGGTCGACCGGAAGCTGGTCGCCCGCGCGGTCCGGCCACTCAATGACCGTGACGCCCCCACCGTCGAGCGCCTCCTCCCACCCCGTCGTGCCGAGGTCGGACTGCGCGAGCCGGTAGAGATCAAGGTGGAAGAGCGGCAGCCGGCCACTCGCGTGCTCATGCAGGATGATGAAGGTCGGGCTCGTCACCTCGTCGGGATCGATTCCAAGTCCCGAGGCGACGCCGCGCGCGAGGACCGTCTTGCCGGCGCCGAGCTCGCCCCAGAGCGCCAAGACGTCGCCGGCGCGGGCGGCCCGGCCGAGACGCTCTCCGAGTCGCTCCGTGTGCAGGGACGAGTGGCTCACGAGGTCGAGCGTGTCGACGTCAGACCTGGCCGCGCTGATATTTGCGGCGCTCACGGTAGAGCCGGATGGTAAGTCCCACGAACGTGCCGAAGACACCGGCCCAGACCGCGAGGTACCACTCGCGCGGGATCGCGCAGAACGGCAGCGCCCCTGTCGTGCTCGTGCACGCGAGCGACGCGAGGAGCGGCACGAATCCGAAGGCGCCGACCCACGTGCGAGTTCGCGCGATGCGCTTCTGGCGTGCGGTGAACTCCGCGTCGCGTCGCGCCTTGTCCTTCGCCGCGCTGCCCTTCCGCGCCATCAGCGTTTCGCGTCGAAGGGCAGGACATTCGCGAGCGGCACCGGGCCCGCGCCCGTCATGAGCGCATCGGACTCGACCTCGCTCGGGAACCGCACGCCTCCGGCGAGCTCGCCGGGTGCGTCGAGCGGCCTCACGCCCGAATGATCGTCCGCCAGCGCGATCGCGGGCGGCTCCCCACCGCTCACTGCGTCCGCGGCGGCGAAGACGAAGAGCCGCGCCGACGCGGTGTGGATCGCGGCGCGCGAGCCAGCGAGCGCGACCAGGGGGCGGAACACCTCGTTCGGGAGCGCTGCCGTTCCGAAGCCGATGAGGCACAGGACCGTCGGGCGATCATCGCGGGTCGGCAGCCCGTCAGCGGTCACCTCGTCACCGTAGACGACGCGGAGGCCACCTGCGGGCGCGGCGCCGGCGACGACGCCGGCCGCGCCGCACGCGTGCGCGCGCGTGATCGCCTCCGCGGCCATCCGTGCACCGCCGATCAGGATCGCACCGCGCAGGCGAACGTCGATCCGCGTCGGCGCGAGCTCGTCGACCGGCGCATCGACCGCGAGCGTGAGCTCACCGACGGCGTCGGGCCCGTAGCCGGCGAGGCCGTGCAGGCACCACGCCGTCCCTTCGATCGTGACGTTGGACGCGTCGGAGCGCGTGACCTCACCGTCGAGCGTGGCCCGCACGGCCCAGCGCGCGAGGACCGGCGCCACCATGAAGTCGCCGTCCGCGGTGACGTGCATGAGCCGTCCGTCGATCGGCGCGACGGCGGTGCGGGGAAAGCGCTGCCCTGTCCGCGCGAGGATGGTCCCGCGCTCGACCTCGGCGCCGGTCGCGACGCGGCGGGCCGAGGCGAGATCGCCGGCGGCGATCCCGAGCCGGCGCGCACCGGACACCTGGTGAGCGGCACCGAGCGAGCTGCCCGACGCGATGATGTCGCCCGCGTGGACGGGATCGCCGATCCCGACCCGTTCCGTGGCCCCGTAGGGCAACGCGTGGTCGACGGTCCAGCTTCCATAGCGCCACGCCATCAGCGGCCCTCCGCGCTCGGTCCGAGCGCGCCGACGGACGCGAACCACGCGGCGACGGTCGGGATCCGCTCGGCATCGCGAGACGGGAGCGTCAGCGGCCGGCCGCGTGCATCGAGGACGAGACCGAGCGGACCGGCCACGCCGCGTCCACGCAGTCCCGTCCCCTGCGCGACGATCTCGACCGTGCCTTCCACGGCCAGGGCACGGAACGATCCGCGCTCGACGATCTCGTCGCGCCGCACGCCCCCGCTCACGATCCGCACCTTTGACGCCTGCGCGAACGGCGCGACGAGCGCAAGGGCTTCGTGCTGGGCACCGATCGCCGCCTCGACGCCGCTGACCGCCGCTTCACGCGCAGCGATCCCGCCGATCGCGACGAGCGCGTCAGCGCGGTCGCGCAGGACGGAGCACAGCGCGGTCGGCTGTATCGCGTCAATTGCGACGAGGAGCGACTGCGCGGGACGCGGGAGGTCGGCCGCGCGGCCGGTCACGGCGATGACCGGCGTGGCGCGCAATGCGGCGACGGGCAATCCGGCGGCCTCCGCAGCGGCAAGGGCGTGCGCGATCGCTTCGTGCGCGAGCGCGATCTCGAGCGACAGCGCGAGTGGATCCGCCGCGACCGCATCGGGCCAGCGCGCGCGATTGAACACGCGCTCGAGGAGGCCTGGCGCGTCGATGGCGCGCGGGATCCAGCGCCGGACGCCGTCGAGCCCTCCGCGCGCGACGACGCTGTCGGCTCCGCGCCCGACGCCGATGCCACTCGCGTGCACGGCGATGAGCGCGCCCTCCGGTGTCGCGTGGACGAGCGTCGTCGTCGCGCCCGCGACATCCGCGATGAGCGCGGGAGCACCCGCGACCCGGGCAAGCGCCCTGGCAAGCGTCTCGAGGGCCTCATCGCGCAGCACGAGCGCCTGGTCTGTCCCGCGACGGAATTCGCGGACCCGGCCGACGAGGGCGACCTGTCCGTCCGGCCGCCGCGGGTCCGGCAGGACCTCGACGCCGAAGGCGGCGAGCGAGCCGTGGAGCCGCTGCGTCGTCCGCGCGTCGCCGGTGACGACCGCCCGCGGTGCGGGACTCTGCTCCGCGCAGCCAGCGCGGAAGGCTTCGCACAATCCGACGACCGCGTCCGCGTGCCGCGGATCGCCGGCCAGGACGACGACGAGGTCGGGGCGCGCCAGGCGCAGGACGCCGGCGCGCTCGGCGAAGCTCGACCCGTCGTTCGAGCGGAGCCACAGCACGACGGCCGCGCCCGACGCGAGGAACCCGCGGCGTGCGGCCCCCTCGAGCGCAACGTCCGGTGCGGCAAGCACCGCCACGCGGGCTTGGCCGCCGGGACCAACGCTCGGCAGCGTCCGATCGGACGGTCCGGCGAGCACCTCCGAGCGGTCCAGCGCGAGGTGCGGCTCCGCCGTGTACCACCAGCGGCGCACGCGGGCCTCGTGCGCGACGTCGATCGTCGCGGGCGCGCTCGCGCCCGCAGTCACCGGGCGGTTACCGGAACGCGCGCGGCCGCCACGAAGGCATCGAAGATCCACTTCGCGGGCGCGTCAACTTCGTCGATGCGCTCGGGGTGCCACTGCACGCCGACGACGAAGCGGTGCTCCGGCGACTCGAGCCCTTCCACGAGGCCATCGACATATGCGGACGCACGGAGGCTCGGGGCAAGCTCGCGGTCAGTGACGGCCTGGTGGTGTCTCGAGTTCACCGCGAACGGCGCCAGCCCCGAGATCTTCGCAAGCAGCGTGTTCGGCCTGGGCTCTATCTCGTGCATCGCGTGCGCGTCTGCTTCGTGGCCGTCGAGGTGCTGCACCAGCGAGCCCCCGAGGGCGATGTTCAGCACCTGAAAGCCGCGGCAGATCCCGAGGACGGGCAGATCTGCCGAGAGCGCGGTCGCGAGGAGGTCGAACTCGGTCGCATCCCTCTCGCGGTCGACGACGCCGAGCTTCGGGTCTGGCTGCGCGCCGTATCGCGCGGGCTCGACGTCCTCACCCCCGCTCAGGCACAGACCGTCGAACTCGGCGGGCGCCGCGGCACCCGGATCCACCGGGATCACGTCGGCGCCGGCGGCCTCGAGGGCGTCGATGTACCGCTTGCGGGCGGCGCGCTTCCCGACCGTGTCAGGACGCGGCAGCGTCAGGGCGATGCGGGGCTTCATCACGCTCCAGTATGCGGAGCGCGCAGGGTCGCGCGATCGGCGCGCTCGATGAGCTCGATGAGCACGCCACCGGCTGCGCGCGGATGGAGGAAGGCCACGCGTCCGTCCAGCCCCGCGCGCGGCGAACGGTCGACGAGCTCGACGCCCGCGGCGGCGAGCTCGGCGAGCGCCGCGTCGAGATCGCG
>JBKJTV010000168.1:0-3191 GCA_046589985.1 Candidatus Limnocylindria bacterium
GTCGACTCGTACTGTCGCGTCCGGTGGTTCTCTCGCAGGATCGCGTCGCCGAGCACCTGCAGCAGCTCGCCCTGCAGCAGAAGCCGCCGCTCGGGCATCGGTTGGTGCGTCCGCGCGAGATCCCAGAGCTCTCGCAGCGGCACACCGGCTTCGCGCGCGAGCTGCTCGATCGCGGCGGACCGGCAGAAATCGACGAGCGCGTATCCCGCGACCGCCGCGCCGACGATCTCTCCCTCGAGCACGAGGGACGTACCCACGACCGCGAGGCCGTATTCCGGCGCGACCACCACGGCCGGCCGGTCGTGCGCCTGCGCAAGGCAGCGGCGGGCGCAGTCGGCCAGGATCCCGGGCTCATATCCGTGGCGGGCGAACAGCTCGAAGAGCGGCGTGGGATGAAGTGGGCCGCAGACGATCTGCCCGCCCCTGCCGTAGACCGTCACGGTCAGCGCGGCCACGGCCCCGTACTTCTCCAGCGCCGTCGACCAGGTGCCCCTGTCGAAGAGGCCCTGCCCGACCGTGGGCACGTGCCCTATTTCTCGCCGTCGGGAGCGAGACTCCCTGGCCAGCGCGTGGGCGATCGCGAAACGAGGCCACCGTACGCGGCGAACGGCGCCCGGGTCGGAGGCACGGGCAGCCGCCGCGGCAGCACGCGCATGCCCTGGCCATCGATGACCTCGCACTCGTGCGTCACGTGGGAGGTCGGGTTCGCGCGCATCTTCCCGACGGTGAGGCCGAGCCGGAATTCGTCGCCCAGCTCGACCCAGTTCAAGAGGAGGATGTTGTCGACGAGGGAGCTCATGGCGAAGTCGCCCATCATCGACGACATCCCGAGCATCTCGGGGTTCTCGTGGTTGTACACGGCCGCGATCTGATTCTCCTTCATGAGCGCAATGAGCGCGTGGAAGAAGTCACGGAACACCCGACCGCTGGTGCCGAGGTTCGAGCCATAGGTGGAGAGGCTGTCGATGACCACGCGGACCGGACGGTACTCCTCGACGAGCCGCTCGATCGTGTGGAAGTGATGCTCGACCTCGATCTCCTGCGGCGGGTCGTAGTGGAGCCGGACGAGGCCGCCCTCGATCAAGGGCTCGAGGTCGATGCCGATCGTGCTCGCGTTCCGAATGACCTGCGGGATCTGCTCGTCGAGCGAGAGCATCAGGCTGCGCTCCCCGCGGCGAGCGCCCTCGGCGATGTACTGGAGGGCCATGACGCTCTTGCCGACGCCCGAGATGCCCGCGACGACCGTCGTGCTGCCGAGGAAATACCCGCCGTTCACGATCTCGTCGAGGCCAGGGACCCCGGTCGTGGCGCGTTTCGTCGTGTCGTAGGCCGCGGCGCGGTCGCGCGCCGCGACCCTCGGCGCCTGGACCCGCCGGTACGCCTCGATACCCTGTCCGTCGACGATGCGGAACGAGTGCCGGCCCATCTGGTAGTAGTGTCCCCGCGACTTCGCGATCTCGATCGACCGCACCGAAGCGCGCGCGATGTCCTCGAGGCTCAGCCGGATCACCGTGTCGGCGATGGACTCTTCCGGTAGCGCGGATCCGTCCCGCAACGCTGCGGCCTCGAGCGCCAGCATCGGGGTGAGATCCTCGCGCTGGAGCCCCTCCACGAAGACGTGGAACGCTTCGCGCGGCTCCAGGGCGCCCGCGCCCATGGCCGAGACGCCGTCCACGAAGATGCGCCGCGCTCGCATCTTCGCGGCCTGCTCGAGGAGCAGGCTGTCGGCCTGCTGGATCTCCTGGCGGAAGACCTCGCGCGTCGTGAAGATGATGCGCAGGCGTCCGTCGCGCTCGAGCGCGGGTAGGTCCCAGCCGAAGCCCGCCGCGTCGCGGACGAGCTTCGCCGGCGAGACCTCGAAGAGCACGATGATGCCCGGCTCGTCGAAGACGCTCGCGCCGCGATACACGAACTCGACGCCGAGCGTCGTCTTGCCGGTCCCGACCGCGCCCTCGAGGAGGACGATGTTGCGCCGCGGCAAGCCACCCGAGAGGAGTGCGTCGACGCCGGCGATCCCGGTCCGAACGAGGTCACGCTCCATCATCTCCCCTCGTCTCGTTCAGCCGGCCCGCACGAGCGGAGCGCCACTACGGAGAGCGACGAGCGATCCCCGAGGAGCGCGCGGAGGCTTCGGCAGCACATCGATGATGGCGAGGCGGCCATCGCGCGTCGAGGCGAGGTCGAGCAACGAGGACAGCGACGCGCCGCTGCTGCCGCCGCCGCCGCCGCCGCCGTTGAAGATGTACAGATCCGCATCAGCCGCCCGGCCCCGGAGGCGTGTCACGAGACCCGCGGCGAGCAAGTGCTCGAGCGCCGCAGCGACCGCGCTCGGGCTGTACCCGACGAAGTTCACGATCTGCTCGGTCGTCAGCAGGGCGTGCGCATGCCGCGTGAAGAACAGCAGGAGATCAAGATCACACGCCGAGTGGATCTCGTTGCTCGTGTCCAGCCAGGCTCGGATCTGCTCGCGTTCCACTGACCCCCTCCCCGAGAGCGCAGCCTACCTTCCCGGACGAACAGATCATGCAGTTGCGGCCAGCCGCAACCGTGCGCGCCCTCTAGCCACCCTTCGCGATCTTCTCGCGGAGCCGCAGCACTCCTTCGGTGAGCGCCTCGGGGCGCGGCGGGCAACCGGGAACGTAGACGTCGACAGGGACGATCGTATCGACACCCTGGAGCGTCGCGTACGAGTCCCAGAACTCGCCGCCGCTCGACGCGCAGTTGCCCATCGCGATGACCCACTTCGGCTCGGGCATCTGCTCGTACAGCCGGCGGAGGCGCGGCGCCATCTTGTGGGTCACCGTGCCGGCAACGATCATCACATCGGCCTGACGCGGGCTCGAGCGGAAGACCTCGGCGCCGAAACGCGCGAGGTCGTGGTGCGCCATCGCGGAGGCCATCATCTCGATGGCGCAGCAGGCCAGCCCGTAGCCGAGCGGCCAGGGGCTGCGCGAGCGCGCCCAGTTCACGAGGTTCTGAACGGTCGTGAAGACGATGTTGTCATCGCTCGCGAGGATGCCCTGCGTCGGGCGCGCATCGGCCGGTGTCCCGAGGCCTGCCTGGCTGGTCGTCGGCCGCTTTTGGATGACGTCATGCTCGAAATCGATCGGCCGGGCTTTCACCTTCTCGTCGATCACCATCGCGTCCAGTTTAAGGAGTTCTCACGCCTTTGCCCGTACGAGCGCGAGGAG
>JBKJTV010000196.1:0-3973 GCA_046589985.1 Candidatus Limnocylindria bacterium
CGCGGAGCGAGCGGCGTTCCTCGCGGCGCTCCCGCTGATAGCGCCGCTCGTACCGGCCCGCCGTGAGGAGGTCGATGCATCGGACGAAGCGCTCGTCGCGAGGCTCGATGCATCGACCTCCTCACGGCGGGCCGGTACGAGCGGCGCTATCAGCGGGAGCGCCGCGAGGAACGCCGCTCGCTCCGCGAGCGGTCGGTCCAGGAGCGGGGCGCCGTCCCGCTCGAGGACGTCGAACACGATGAGCGTGGCGGGGAGCTCCGCCAGGAGCTCGTCGCTCACCTTCTTGCGGCCGAGCCGCCGCTGGAACCGTGTGAATGCGACCGCGCGTCCGTCCTTGAGCGAAACGATCTCGGCATCAAGGACGAAGCTCCCTGGGATCGCCCGCAACGGGCCAAGCAGCTCGGGGAATCGGTCGGTCACGCGATCGAAGGTCCGCGAGTAGAGCTCGACCCGCTCGCCCTCCTTGTGCACCTGCGCGCGCACGCCGTCGTACTTGTCCTCGACGACGTACGGGGGCGGGAACCGCTTGCCGATCTCTGCGAGGTCGAGGGCAGGGGTCGCGAGCATCATCCCGATCGGCGCGAAGTGCGCGAAGGCTGCCTCCCCGAGCGTGCCGGCGCGGGCGCGGAGCGCAGCGGAGCCGATGTCGCCCTCGAGCATGTGCGCGCGGCCCACCGCTTCACGCTCCTGACCGAACGCGCGCGCGACCGCGTCCTCCAGCAGTCCCTCGCGCAGCCCGATGCGCGGCTCGCCCGAGATGATCTTCACGATGTAGCGGGCTGCGGCCGCTTCCGAGCGCCGCAGGACCGCGAGAAGCAGCTCCCGCTTCGGCGCGATCCCACGCGCGGAGGCGATCGCGTCGAACGTCGCGGCGACCTCGGCGAGCATGAGTGGTCCGCCGTCCGGTGGACCGGTGATGAGCTCGGCCGCCGCGTCGCCGAGGTCCGCGTGTCGCTGATAGGCACGGCCGAGGTCGGCGTCGGTCTTGCCGGAACGCTCGAGGATCGCGGCTGAGAGGGCGCTCCAGCCGACGGCGAGGACGCGCTCGTCCGTGCGCGGGAACGGCGTGCCCGCAAAGAGCCGCACCGCAAGCGGCAGGTCGGCGTCCGGGAGCGCTCGGAAGTACGCTGCGAGCGCGTCGAGCTTCACGAGCTTCCGCGTCGTCGCGCGCACGGCATCCGCGGTCGCGACCCAATCGGCGAAGGAGGTACCTGTGGGGATCATCGAGCTGCTCATCGTCGTCCTGCTGCTCCTGTGGCTGTTCGGTTACTTCGGCCGGGGCAGGTTCCGGCGCGGCGGTCCCGATCTGCCGAGCTCCCCGCCGTTCGGCGGGAGCTGGATCCACTTCCTGCTCATCATCGTCGTCATCCTCGTCATCTTGAGGCTCCTCAAAGTCCTTTGATGATGAACGCGCCGCGCGACGGCCAGCCGATGGCCCGCGTGCCGTACGGGCACGGCGAGCTCGAGTTCGTGCTCCAGCCGTGGTTCGACCTCGACGTGCTCACATCGGCGCCCGCCGATCCGATCGAGCTCGGCCCGGCCGTCGCGCGGTCGCTCCGCGATCCGCTTGGCGGGCCGACCCTCCGGGACCTCGCCCGCGACGCGGTGGCCCGGCGCCCGAACGCCACCGCGATCATCGCGGTCACCGATCTCACGCGCGCCTGCCCCGACGACGCGCTCGTTCCGCCGCTCCTCGATGAGCTGAACGCGGGTGGCATCCCCGATGACCGCATCCTCATCATCGTCGCGATCGGCCTCCACCGCGCGACAACGGACGCTGAGAAGCGCGAGAAGCTCGGAGCGGTCGTCGATCGGGTGAAGGTCGTCGACTCGGACGGCCGCGATCCGGCGAAGTGGGCCGACCTCGGCAGCATCCCGCCCTACGACGTCCCCGGCTCCACGCAGCGCGTCGTGAAGGACGCGGACCTCGTCATCGCGACCGGCATCGTCGAGCCTCACCAATACGCCGGGTACTCCGGCGGCCGGAAGACCGTCGCGATCGGGTGCTGCGGCGAGCCCGTCATCACCGCGACACACGGCATGCGCTTCCTCGAGGACCCTGGTGTGCGCCTCGGCCGCATCGACGGCAACCCGTTCCACGAGACGGTGACCGAGATCGCGCGCCGCGCCGGGCTGCGCTTCTGCCTGAACGTCGTCGTCGACGACCGCGAGCGCATCGTCGCCGTAGCGGCTGGAGAGCCCGATGCGGTGCTGCGTGCGCTCGTGGCGAAGGCCTCGGCCATCTATACACGGCCGATCTCGAAGCAGTACGACATCGCGATCGCCGGCGTCGGCGCGCCGAAGGACGTGAACCTCTACCAGGCGTCGCGCGCCGCGACGTACCTGCGCTTCGCGCCGACCCCGGTGGTGCGCGAGGGCGGCTCGATCATCGTCCCCGCGCAGCTGCCCGAGGGCGCGGGCGAAGGGGCGGGGGAGCAGCGGTTCCTCGCCGCGCTCAAGCAGGCTGAGTCGCCTGCCGCTGTCGTCGAGGCGGCCCGTCGGCACTTCGCGGGCGGCGAGCAGCGCGCAGTGATGGTCGCGCTCACCCTGCAGCACTGCCAGATCGTCGTCGCCGCATCGGAGGCGCCGGAGGTCGTCCGCCTGGCGAAGCTGCGCGCGGCGGTGGACGTCGAGGAGGCGCTCGACATCGCGTACGAGCACATCGGGCGACCGAAGCGCGCGAGCGTGCTGTTGGTGCCGCGCGCCCTCCACACCCTGCCGATCGTGGGCGAGGTGAGCGTTGGCATGACTCGCGCAAGGGGATAGGCATGGGTTGCTGTCTCGCGGGCTGTGTGCGGCTCGTCGCCTTCACGCTGTGGAGAGCGATCTTCGCTGCGCTCCTCGCGATCTTCCTCTCACGGATCGACAACTACGTCGATAGTTCAGGCAAGGGCGACAGCCTGACGGGCAAGGCCTGGCGCGCCTATCGCTCCCGCAGCGGGAAGAAGGTGCGTCGCGGCACGCCCCCTGACGCCGGCTCGGCGATCGACACGGAAGGTAGGCCCCGCACCTAGACTCCGCGCGTGCCTGGCCGGATCGACGTCTTCCGCGTGCCCACCCGCATCTTCTTCGGCCGCGGCGTTGCCCTCACCGTGGCGGATCCGCTGCGGCAGGTCGGGGCCAAGAAGGTCCTGCTCGTCACGGATCCCGGCGTGCGGAAGGTCGGGCTGACTGCTGCGATCGAGGAGCGCTTGCGAGACGCGAAGATCCCGTTCGAGGTCTACGACGAGGTCGTTCCTGACCCGGGCGTTGCCGAGGTCCAGCGTTGCTACGAGCGCGCGAAGGAATGTGGAGCGGATGCCTTCGTCGCCGTCGGCGGCGGATCGTCGATCGACACGGCGAAGATGGCGGCGGTCCTCCTCACGAACGGCGGCACCGTCCTCGACTACATCGGGATGGACAAAGTGCCGAAGATGGCCGCGCCCGTCGTCGCGATCCCGACGACTGCCGGCACGGGTGCGGAGATCACGATCAACAGCGTCATCGCGGACCCTGACCAGCACAAGAAGCTCGTCATCATCAGCCCGAACGCGACGGCCCTGTTCGCCCTCGAGGACCCGGACATGACCGTGTCGCTCCCGCCATTCCTTACCGCCATCACCGGGATGGACACGCTGGTCCACGCGATCGAGTCGTTCTGCTCGAAGAACGCGTACCGGACGACGGAGCTCCTGGCGCTCGAGGCGATCCGAGACGCTGGACAGGCGCTGCCCCGCGTCGTGAAGGACGGCTCCGACATGGAGGCTCGCGAGGCGATGATGCGTGCGGTCGTGAGCGCGAGCCTCGCCTTCAGCAACACGCGCCTCGGGAACGTGCACGCGATGGCGCTGCCACTCGGCGGCTGGTGCCACGTCGCGCATGGCACGGCCGTCGCGGTGCTCCTTCCACATGTGATGGACTTCAACCGTCAGGCCGCGCCCGAGCGGCTTGCGGCCGTCGGCGAGGCGCTCGGCACCCGGAAGGACGGGAAGGC
>JBKJTV010000330.1:0-4893 GCA_046589985.1 Candidatus Limnocylindria bacterium
CGACGAGGGTGCGGTGGATCCTGTCGACCTCCGCTGCGGATTTGCAGTTGACCGCCAGCACGACGCCGCGGAACGTGCCCTCGGGCGGCAGGGCACCGTACCGCTTCTCGTAGTTCACGGCACCGTACAGACCGAGCACTGCGCCGCCGCACTGGAACGCGGCGAAGTCCTCGGCGTTGTGCTTCGACTCGGGCCAGCCCAGCGAGCGATAGAAGGCGGCGAGGCGCGGGACGTCGCGCGCCGCAAGGGTCACGAATGACACGCGGGCCGGCACGCTCATCGCAGGTGCTTTCGCCAGAAGTCGAGCGTCCCTGTCCACGACTCGCAGGCGACGGCGTGCCCTTCCGCGCCCTCGTTGTCGAGGAGGGCCTTCAGGAATCCGTGCCCGAGCCCTTTGTGGATGCGGAAGGTGTGCTCGACGCCCGCACTCCGGAGCTTTTCACCGAGCGCCTGCACGTTCTCCATGCCGACGCCCGTGTCCTGGTCACCCCACTCGCCGCGGATGGGGCCGCTCATCTCGTCGGCGACCTCGAGCGGCGCCGGCGGCGAGAGCGGGTTCTCGCCGCGCCGGGCGGGGAAGCCGTAGTAGCAGACCGTCGCGAGATCGCTGCGTGACGCGGCGAGATCGAGGACAAGGGTGCCACCCATGCAGAAACCGATCGTGCCGATGCGCGTGCCCTTCACCTCGGGACGTGCGGTGAGCCAGCTCACGGCCTGGTCGAGATCGTCGAGGGTGCCCATCTGATCGAGCTGCTGCGCGCGCTTCATCGCGCCCTCGCGGTCGCCGGCGGCGACCGGACTTTGCCGGAAGAAGTACTCGACGTCGAGCGCGACGAATCCGGCCTGGGCGATCCGTCGGGTGAGGTGCTCGTAGAAGTCGCCCCGTCCGAAGACGTCGTTCACGACGAGCACGGCCGGCGCCGGGGTCACCGCGGGGAGCGCGAGGAGTCCGGGAAGCCGCCCGTCGTCGACGTCGATCGTGACCTCCTGGACGCGGACCTCGGGAAGCGGGGTGCCCGGCGGTACTTCGGGATGGCACATGGTCGGACCTCCAACGGAAGCGTCGGCGCTAACCTAGCGCCATGGCGACCCAGGTGGAGCCCGCAGTGCTCTCGCGCACGCGCAGCGTCGCGGCGCTCCGCGTGCGCCAGCGCCTCGAAGAGAATGAAGAGCGGGTCCTCTCACCGGTCGCGACCCGCTCGACCTCGGGGAAGCGCGACAAGGAGGAGGAGCCGTCACCGACCCGGACCTCCTTCCAGGTCGACCGCGACCGGATCATCCACAGCAAGGCCTTCCGCCGGACGAAGCACAAGACGCAGGTCTTCCTGGCACCGATCGGCGACCACTACCGCACGCGCATGACGCACATCCTTGAAGTGGTCCAGATCGGCCGGTCGGTGGCGACCGCCCTGGAGCTGAACGAGTACCTCGTCGAGGCGATGGCCATCGGTCACGACATCGGGCACACCCCGTTCGGCCACACCGGCGAGGAGCTGCTCGGCAAGTTCCTGCCCGAGGGCTTCCGGCACAACCAGCAGAGCGTCCGGATCGTCGAGCGGATCGAGAAGAACGGCAAGGGCCTCAACCTCACGCGCGAGGTCCGCGACGGCATCCTGAAGCACTCCGCTCCGACGGACGGCGGGCTCCAGGACGCGGTGTGGGGCGAGCCGGAGACGCCCGAAGGCTGGGTCGTGCGCTACGCGGACAAGATCGCGTATCTCCATCACGACGCGGACGATGCGATCCGCGCGGGGATCATCGAAGAGTCCGATCTTCCCGCTGCGGTGACCGCAGCGCTCGGCCAGACGCGTGCGGAGCGTCTCGACACGATGGTGTACGACGTCATCTGCAGCTCATATGGCAAGCGCGAGGTCCGCATGAGCGATGAGGTGCTTGAGGCGACGAACTCGCTGCGCGCCTGGATGTTCGAGAACGTCTATCTGTCGGGCCCCGCGAAGACCGAGGACCTGAAAGCGCAGAACATGCTGTGGGAGCTGCTGCAGCATTTCGAGCAGCATCCCGAGCTCATGCCGGCCGAGCACCAGCGCATCGCGGAGAGCGAGGGCACCAAGCGCGCGGTCGCGGATTACGTCGCGCGCATGACCGACGGGTATGCGCTCGACACCTACGAGACGATCTTCATTCCGTCCGGTTGGAGTAGACGCTAACGCGCCAGGACGTGCCGAACTCGATTGGCGCGTGATCCCGCCGGGCGCCACTCCCCGCACGTCGTTACCGCGCTCGCCGGAGGTGTACAGGATCCTGTACAGTGACGGCATGAAGACGCTAGCTCTGACTGAAGCGCGCAAGGACCTCTCGCGGATCGTCGACAGAGTCAAGAACACACACGATCACGTGACGATCACACGCCAAGGAAGGCCAGAAGCCGTGGTCATGTCGGCGGATGAGTTCGAGAGCTGGCAGGAGACGCTGGAGATCCTTGCGGACCCGAAGGCAATGGCCGCGATCGCACAGGGCCGCAGGGACATCAAGGCGGGACGCGTACGGCCGTGGAAGGAGGTCCGCGCTCGGCTCGGCGTCAAGTAAGCCCATGGCGACGGTGCTCCTGTCGAATCGGGCACAGCGCGACGCTGCGTCGCTTCCGCCCATCTACCTGGCGGCACTCGATGCCGCGATCGCTGAACTCGCCACGAAACCTCTCAGCGGCAAGCCCCTGCGAGGGAAGCTGGGCGGACTGCGTTCGTATCGCGTCGGGGTGTACCGGATCGTCTACGAGTTCGATTCCAGGGCGAAAGCTGTGTTGATCGTCAGCGCCCGGCATCGCAGCGAGGCGTACCGCCGTGCCCGGTGACTTTGACACGATCAAGGAGCGCATCGACATCGTCCAGCTGGTGTCCGAGAGCGTCCCACTGCGCAAGGCGGGACGGTCGTACACGGGCCTCTGCCCGTTCCATGCCGAGAAGACCCCGTCGTTCCACGTCGATCCAGAGCGGCGGACCTTCCACTGCTTCGGCTGCGACGAAAAGGGCGACGTCTTCGACTGGGTCATGAAGCGCGAGAACCTGGACAAGGCGGAAGCGCTGAAGGTGCTTGCGGAGCGCGCGGGCGTCGAGCTCTCGACCCGACCGCGGCAGGAGAGCGAGCACCTGAAGCGCCTCCTCGCTCTGCACGACACCGCGCTCTTCTACTTCCGCCAGGCGCTCCGCGGTACCGAGGGCGGGAAAGGTGTGGTCACGTACCTCGAGCGGCGCGGCATCACGCCCGAGACGACCGACCGGTTCGGGCTCGGCTACGCGCCGAACAGCCGCGGCGGGCTCCTCGCCTACCTGCGCAAGAAGGGCTACACGGATGCGGAGGCGGTCGCGAGCGGGCTCATCGTCTCGACGGAGAACGGGCTCTTCGATCGCTTCTTCGACCGGCTCATCATCCCGACGCGCGACGCGAAGGGCCGCGTCATCGCGTTCGGCGGTCGCACCATGGGGAGCCACCCCGCGAAGTACATCAACTCGCCGCAGACCGTCCTCTACAGCAAGAGCGCGACGCTCTATGCGCTTGACGTCGCCCGGCCCGCGATGCGCAAGAAGAACGAAGTCGTCATCGTCGAGGGCCAGTTCGACGCGATCTCCTGCCACCAGACCGGGCTCGACAACGTCGTCGCCTCACAGGGGACCGCACTCACCGAGGAGCAGTACCGCGTCCTCGATGCGCTCAAGATCGATCGCGCGGTGGTCGCGTTCGACGCAGACGCCGCCGGCGGCGCTGCCGCCGAGAAGCGCGGCCGCGAGCTCGTCGCGATGATCCGGCGCGCGCGGACGGGCTCCGTTTCGACGCGGACCGGCCTCGGTGTCTACGTCGCGCAGCTGCCGCAGGGTGACCCGGACGAGATGGCGCGCGCCGACCCCGAGGGGCTGCGCGCGATCATCGGGCAGGCCAAGCCCGTGCTCGAATACGTCATCGAGCGTCTCCGAGAGCGATATCCCCTCGGCGCGGACGGCGGGCGTCGCTTCCTGGACGAGGCCCTGCCCCTTCTCGCGGCGGAGCCCGACGCGATGACCCGCGAGGCCTACTTCGGACGGCTGAGCACGATGACCGGTATCGATCACCAGAAGCTGCGCGAGCAGGCTGCCCGGGTGCCCGTCCAGGCATCCCGGCGCGCCGAACCGGCGGTCCGGGCGCCAGGGCGGCTCGACGAGCCCCAAGCACCCGGTCCGGCGCCAAGGGAACAAGGGAGCGCTCTCGAGCGTTCAGTCATGGCACAATTGGTCCAGTTCCCTGAGGAGTCCGTGCGCGTCGATCTCGCGTCCGAGGACCTACAAGACGAAGACCATCGGGCGATCTTCGAACATCTGCGAGCCAAGCGTCCGACCGCTGACTTACCGGCTCACCTTGCCGCCATCGTTGCGGCACTTGGCGCCACAGGCGCCGAGCCGACAAGCATGGTGGACGCAGCCCGCAAGCTCGAGATCCTCGCGCTGGTCCTCAAGGAACAGAACCTGCGGCGGCGTCTGGGTGAAGCGCGGGGCAAGCTGGCGCGCACGACAGAGGGCGACGTAGGCGCACTTGACGACGAGGTCGCGCGGCTGGCCGAGGAGATCGTTGCTGTCCAGAGACGGCGCAACAACTCCACCGTCCTCCGCGCCGAGATGGAGAACGAGTAGACGATGGCGACGAAGACAGCGACCAAGGAAAAGGAAGCGGCCAAGCCGCCCGAGCGCACGGGCATCACGCCCGAGCATCGCGAGCACGCCGAGAAGGCCCTCGCCAAGGGCAAACAGCAGGGGTACCTCACCCAGGAGGACGTCGCCCGTGCGATCCCCGACGCTGAGCCGGGGGAGGTCGAGGAGCTCCTCACGCTTCTCGACGACAACAACGTCGAGATCCTGGAGGCCGAGCGCGGCCCGACCTTCAGCCAGGTCAAGGAAGAAGAGGACG
>JBKJTV010000124.1:0-11583 GCA_046589985.1 Candidatus Limnocylindria bacterium
ACTGGATCAGGCACTTCAGACCTTCGTGAGCGACAAACTATGAGGAACGGCCACGTCAAACTATGGGGAACAGACCACTGAGCCCGAAGGCTGGAAGTGGCGGGAAGTGAAAGCTCCCGGCCACTTCTCAGCGAGGTGATCGGTCGTTCGGCGCCAGGGCTCACCCTGGCGACAAGAACACCAGCAAGTGGACAGCCTTGCACGCCCGCGCTGAGGCATGCTACAAACTTATGAAGAACTAATAAGATGCTGGAGATGCCGCAGTGGGCAAGGGAACGCGGAAGCGGACGCCAACGGTCGCCACGGCCAAGCGGACGGCAGCGCGGCCCCGCAGCTTCTCCTGCACCGATGAGGACTGGGCGGCGGTCGAGCATTTCGCCGCACGGCGCGGGCTCGCCAGCACCTCCGATGCTGCCCGCTTGCTTCTGCGCACCGGCCTTCACACGGAGCATCTGGTCGAGGAGATCGCGAAGGCGCAGGAGTGGCAGCTCGCTCAGGCCTGGGCCGACGCGCAAGCCATCGCCAACGGCGACCGCGAGGTCGGCAGCTGGGACCGGATCGACCAAGCGGCAGAGCGAGCGCGCGCACGTATCCGCGAGCGCGCCGCACCGCAACGCGCGGTGATGACGGGGACCTAAGCATGCCGGCGGTCGAGATGCGGCCGGCGTTCGAGGCTGCGATCGTCACTCGCATCAGCTGGCTCGCGGAACACGCACCGGAGGAGTGGCTCGACAACTTCCTCTCAGCGCTGCAGACGCTGCATCGCGACTTGGGGCAATTCCCCGAGGCGTCGCCCGTCCTGAAGCAGGACGCGCGCGTCGTCGTACGTCAGCGAGGCTTCCCGGATGGCCTGCCGTACCTGGTCTACTACGCCCACCTGAGTGAAGACCCGATTACGGTCATCTACCTCACACACCTCTTCCACGAACGGCAGCGTCGACCTCGCATCGACCTGAGCCGCTGGCCGTGGTGAACGCGGGCCCGTGGTCACGTCCGTCGCCGGAGCTCCGGCTCCGACAGTTGCCGTCGCATCACCAGTTTTCGGGCTCACGCCCCACCGGGCGGGCCAGCGCTCACGGCGCCATTTCGGCGGGCGCTTGCGCTCCCTGGGGTCCGCAGGTGCCTGCCTGAGACCCTGAAATCCCCCGACCTGAGCACGGTCGGCGCCGCACCCACGCGCTTATCGTTACATCGTGGAACGACTGCGCCACGAAGGCGGTCAATCGCTCGTCGAGACCGCGCTCTCCCTCTCGATCCTCGTCTTCCTGCTCATCGGCGGGGTGGACATGGCGCGCGCGTATTCGGCCCAGGTCGGGCTCCTGAACGCCGCTCGTGCGGCCGCGGAGGCCGGCGCGACCGAGACGGCGACGACGGTCGCGGCCATTCAGGGCTACGCGACCGAAGAGCTGGGGCGCGTGCCCGGCGTCGACTCCACCCTGGCGACCGTGACCGTGACCGGCTGCTGCGTCAGCGGTGCGCTCACCGTGCGAGTGCAGTACCCGTTCCGGACCCTCATCGCGTGGCCCCTGGTCCCGAACCAGCTCGCGCTCGACCGGTCGGCGACCTTCCGGCAGTTCCCATGAAGCGCGACGACCTGGGACAGTCGCTGGTCGAGTTCGCGCTCATCCTGCCGGTGATCCTCATCCTGCTCGTGGGCGTGTTCGACCTCGGGCGCGCGGTGATGCTCTCGGAGACCCTCAACACCGCGGTGCGCGAAGGGACGCGCTACGCGATCGTGCATGGTGCGCTGGCGTCTCCGCCCTCGGGCCCGGCTCCTCTCACGAGTACCGCGGTGACGGCCGTCGTGCAGCAATACGCCATAGGCATCAACTCGACGCTCACCGTGACCAACAGCTACCCCGATGGCAACTCGTATCGAGGCAGTCGGGTGATCGTGACAGCCACGACGCCGTTCACGCCGATCCTCTCGCAGGTCTTCACGGGCGGGGGCCTCGCGGTGACGCTCCAGGCCGGCTCCCGCATGGTGATCCAGCAATGACGCGGTTCCAGCGCGAGGATCGGGGTCAGGCGATCGTCCTCATCTCCATCGTCCTCGGCGTCCTCATCCTCGGTGTCGGCATCGCCGTCGACGTCGGCCAGCTGTATGTCGCGCGCCGCGCCGCTCAGACCGCCGCTGACTCCGCTGCCTGGGCGGGCGCGGTCGTCGTCTACAACGCCGGCGCCGCGGGCTTTTCCGTCGCCACCGCCACGTCGGCTCGCACGGCCGCGATCGCGGACGCGGCGCTCAACAGATACACGATCGTCGCCGGTGACGTGCTCATCCCGCCGACGAGCGGTCCGGCCAACGGGGACCAGGGCTTCGTCGAGGTGAACATCACGACCAACGTCTCGACGTTCTTCTTCCCGGGACCGCGGACGGTGAAGGTGCGCGGCGTCGCCGGATCTTCCCGGACCGGACTCGGCGAGGCGCTCCACGTCACCGACGGGGCCGCCGCCAATGCGCTGAACCTCATCGGCACCGGCAGGATGTTCCTCACGAACGGCAGCGTCTTCGTGCGGTCCAACCACGCGAGCTCCATCAACATCGCGTCGCCGACCGGCGGATTCGGCATCACGACGCCTGTCGGCTCGCCGACCCGCACGCGCGGCGGGATCGCCACGGGCGATAGCGGCAAGATCACTCCGGCGGCCACGACCGGAGCGGCGGACATCGCCGATCCGCTCGCGAACCTGCCGGTGCCGACCTCCACCGGCTGCACGCCGGCGACGCCGCTGGTCGCCTGCACTGCCTTCCCGGGCCCGAACACCTACAACGCGAACACGACCATCAATCCCGGCATCTACACGACGGGGATCACGGTGACGGGCGGCACCGTCACGATGAATGCGGGGACCTACATCCTGCGCGGTGGCGGCCTGACGGTGAGCGGCGGATCGCTGACCGTCGCGGCCAACGCCGGTGTGCTCATCTACAACGCGAACTCCACGTTCCCGGTCGCCGGGGGGAGCTGCGGCGCCATCTCGTTCACGACGACCGGGAGCATCACCCTGCGGCCACGGACGACTGGGTCCTTCGCGGGCCTCACGATCTTCCAGGACCTCGTGTGCACGAACCGCATGATCTGGGGCGGCAGTGGTGCGGGCTCCACGCGGAGCTTCACCGGGACGGTCTACATGCGCGCGGGGGCCGCGCCGGCGCTGCGCCTGAATGGCACCGGCGCCTCGGCGACGATCGCGATGACCGGCCAGATCATCGTGCCGACCTACGAGCAGAACGACGTCAGGTTGGATCTCACCTACGACCGCGCGTGGGTGATCGGCGCGCGGGCCCCCGTCCTGATCGAGTAGCTCGCTCGCCTAGCGGGGCGTCGCCGTCGCGAGTGGCCGCAGGGTGGGGATCGCGCGGATGATGCCCCCCGCCTCGCTCGAGAAGATCGCGCCGGACGCCCGCGGCGAACGCGTGTCGTCACTGGCTCGCAGCAGGAGCTGCAGCACCGCGCCGGCCGCCTGCATTGCGGCGATGCGCTCGGCCTGCGCTGCATCGACGCGGAACGTGTAGATCGTCGTGGGGTCCTTCGCGAGCACGGCCACGCGCTCGGCAAGGATGCGCGCGGCGAAGTCGGTGTCGCTCGCGTTCGTGGCGGTGCCGGAGCCAAGCACGTTCGGGAGGTACGCGATCGAGAACACGATGTCGACGATGTCACCGGCCCGCACTGACCCGCCGACCGCGTGCTGATCCAGGATGTTCAGCGACATCGCCCGATAGTCAGGCGCAGTGCCCGTCGGCTGCTGGCCTTCCGGGTAGATCGCGAAGCCGCCCCCTCCACCCGTCGCGAACTTCGCCGAGAGGACGATCTCGTTCTTCGCGATCGGCTGGGTGGTGACGCGACCGATGGCGACGGCAGGATCGCGGAGGGCGCTCTCGGGCAGGACGTCTGCTGCGACCCGCGCGATGCGGACGTCGCCGGGGGTGATGATCGTGCGCGCCGCGATGTCGCGGTCGGCCACGAGGACCTGCGCGGTCTCGATCCCGCCTGAGTCCGGCACGCGCGACGCGATGACGTAGGTGACGACACCGCTCACGAATGCGAGGGTGATCCCGAGGGCGAGCAGGCTCCGCGACACGAGGCGCGCGCGACGCCGCTTCGCCTGGTAATCCTCGATCACTCGCCCGCATGGTAGATGTTCAGTCCTCGATCACGCCGCGGTCGTGCGGGGTCGGCCCTACCGGGCGGGGACGGTGCTCGGGAGGGCGGCGGACCGGGAGGGCCGCAGGGCATAGCTGACCGCCGCGATGACGATCGCGGCGCCCAGGAACGTGAGTGGCGCCGGACGCTCCTGCTTCACGATGGCGCCGAGGATGACCGCGACGATCGGCACGATGACGCCGACGTAGCTCGCGTTGGTCACGGACCAGGTCTTCAGGAGCCACGTGTAGAGCAGGTACGCGCCGAGCGATCCGGCCACCACCAGGTAGAGGATCGGGAACCAGCCGGCCGAGGTCGCCGGGATGGTCCGCGTCTCGCCAAGCACGACGCTGAAGAGGAGGCACACGGGCAGGCCGGCCGCAGCCGCGACCGCGTTCGCGGGCAAGGTGTCCTGACGCGGCGCTCGCTTCAGCATCACCGTCGAGAGCGCCGCGGCGCTTGCTGCGCCGAAGATCGCGAGGAGGCCCGCGAACGGGACTGCCAGGCTCAGCTCGCCCGCGAAGATGACAGCGACCCCGACGAACGCGATGGTCGCCGCCACGAGCTTGCGCGGAGAGAGCGGCTCGATGCCGAACAGCGGCGCGAGCAGCGCTGTCGAGAGTGGCACCGTGGCGTAGAACACGGCCGCGATACCGCTCGGCACCGTCTGTTCACCCCAATAGAGGAGCCCGAGGTTCACGCCGTAGTTGAAGAAGCCGAAGAGGATCGCGCCCTGAAGTGCCTGTCCGCGCGGCCAGCGGGCGCGGGTCGCCCAGGCGAGGAGTGCCAGCGCGGGCATCGCGAGCGCGAGCCGGAGCACCGCGCCCCAGACCGGAGCGACCGTCTCGCTGCCGATCCGGATGGCCAGGAACGTGCTCCCCCAGATCAGGCAGCAGAGCGCGAACGCGAGATAGACCATCCTCGGCACACTAGTAGAACGCGACCGGCAAGGACGCGTGAGATGGGGGTCTGCAGTGAAAGATGCGATCGAGCGGCTCGACACGCTCATGCGCAAGCTCGTCGAGGCGGATCAGACGGGCGCGGGAATGGAGCCGCTGAAGGTCGCGAACGAGCTCGGCGCGATCCGCGAGATGCTCTTCCGGAGCCCCGTGGTGCGGCCGGCGCCCGGTGGACAGCGACATTTCCGCTGCGAGACCTGCGGGACGATCACGCACGGTCCGCAGGCGCCTGCGACGTGCGAGGACTGCGGCGGGACCGCGTTCTTTGACGCTGACCTGCGCCAGGCCGACGTGGAGTCGGGCGCGGGCTAGGCGGTCGACGCCCCGGCCGCGGCGGTGCCGGGATTCACCTCGAGGAACGACTCGAGCGCCTCGGGGTGGCGCTCGCGGATCCGCGCCCGGAGAGTGATGAGGAGGCGTTCGACGTCCGCACCCGTGAGGTCGTCGCGGGTCGACAGCCGGGCGAGGACGAGGAGCTGCCTCGCACCGACGCGGACCACGAGCAACTCGATGACCTCGTCGACATCGGGGTGCTCGATCAGCGTGGCGCGGATCGCGTTCCGCGTCCCTTCCGGCGCGGCCTCGCCGATGATGAGCGCGCGCGCGCCGCGTGCGAGCTGGTAGGCGACGCCGATGAGCAGGAGCCCGATCGCGGCGCTACCAGCGGCGTCCCAGCGATGGTCGTGCGTCTGCACCGTCATGAAGAGCCCGCTCGCGGCGAAGACCAGGCCGATCATCGCCGCAGAGTCCTCGTAGAGCACGGTCCGCAGGGCCGGATCGCGCAGCTCATGCAGGAACTGCCGGACCGGGAGCCCGGCCACGTCCGCGGCGTGGCGGAGCTCCTTGATCGCGACTGAGATCGAGAACGCCTCGAACACCATCGAGAGTCCGAGAACGACGAACGCGATCGTCGCGTCGCCCAGCACGTGCGGATTCGTGAAGCGGTCGTACGCCTCGTAGAGCGCGAAGACGCCGCCGCCGAAGAAGAGGAACAACGCGACGACGAGCGCCCAGAAGTAGCGCTCCTTCCCGTAGCCGAGAGGATGCTTCTCGGTCGGTCGGCGGACGCTGCGACGGATGCCGATGAACAGCAGGACCTGATTCGTCGCGTCGGCGAAGGAGTGCGCGGTCTCCGCAAGCATCGAGCCGGAGCCTGTGACGATGGCCGCGAACAGCTTCGTCAGTCCGATCGCGAAGTTGCCCGCGAACGCCGCGATGACCGCGCGCTCGGTCCCTCCCTCGCCGCTCCCGGTCTCAGCCACGACCGACCCGCCTGCGGATCGCGGCGTCCATCTCTCGCGTGTGCTCGCGCTCCTTGATGGTCTGCCGCTTGTCGTAGCGCTTCTTGCCGCGCGCGAGCCCGAGCTCCACCTTCGCCACCCCGTTCTTCAGGTAGATGCGCAACGGCGCGATCGTGTACCCCTTCTGAGCCACCTCGCCGGCGAGGACGGCGATCTCGTCGCGGTGCAGGAGGAGCCTGCGGGGCCGGGTCGGCTCGTGCTGCTCGGTCGAGGCATTCACCCACGGCGCGATGTGCACGTTACGCAGCCAGACCTGCCCCTTGTCGATGCGCGCGTAGCCCTCGCGGAGGTTCGCCTGTCCCGCGCGCACGGACTTGATCTCGGTGCCCAGGAGCGCGATCCCTGCCTCGATCCGGCGATCGATGTGGTAGTCGAACGTCGCCTTCCGGTTGTCGGCGAGCGCGCGGACCTTTTCAGGCTCCTCCTTCTCGGCCGGTCCCGTTCGTGTCTTCATCCGGACAGTGTCGCGCAGGGAAAACAAAAGCGGCGGCATCTCTGCCGCCGCTCTTGTTCGGGTCACCCTAGACCCTAGATCGCCGTCACCTCAGTTGGATGCATATCCGGAAGCCTGAAGTGAGCTTTCCAGGGCTTCGATGTCCCTGTTGGTATTGCCCACTCCACATCACCTCCTTTCTTACGCGGGACATCGTCCCACGATTTCTGGAGGCCCGTCAATGGGCGAGGTCCGCCGGTCAGCGCTCGGTCCGGACTAGGGCAGCCAGGGGCGGGGGTCGACGGCGCGGCCGTTCACGATCGTCATGAAGTGCGTGTGCGGGCCTGTCGTCCACCCGGTCATGCCCACGTAGCCGATGACCTGGCCCGCCACGACGCGTTGACCAACGGACACCGGCGGCCAGCGGCGGTCATCGAGATGACCGACGAGCGTCGACACGTTGCTGCCGTGGGCGATGATGACGACGACCGCGGTGTCACCCGACGCCGCGTACGGCCGACCGACCGTGACGACCTGTCCTGCCGCGGCCGCGATGACCGGCGTGTACATCGGCGCGGCGATATCCATGCCGTTGTGGAAGCCGCCCCAGCGCGGGCCGAAGCCCGACGTGATCGGGCCGGCGAGCGGCCAGATGCTGAGCTTCGTGCCGTTGAAGGCGCCCAGGCCGGAGCGTGCCGCGAGCTGTGCAGCGAGGGCGGCGTAGCTCGCCTCTGCGGCCTGGAGCTGCTTGCGCTGATTCGCCAGCTCTTGGTTCGCCTGGCCCTGGCTCTGGCGCGCCGCGCCCGCGAGGTTCGACGCGGTCTGCCGCTCCGCGGCCTGCGCGTTGATCGCCGCCCGCGTCTGGCGTACAAGCTCGTCGTACTCCGCTTTCTGCGCGACGACGGCAGCGCGCTGTGTGTCGATCTGCTGCTGCAGCCCCTTGATCTCGAGCTCCTTCGAGGCCGCGAGCTCCTGACGCGCCGTGGTGAGCTCACGCAGCGAGCGGATCTCGCCCGCAAGCTGTGCATCCTGACGGTTGATGAGGATCATCGCCTGCACGCGCGACGTGAATTCGGAGAGCGTGCTTGACGAGAGGAGCATCTCGAGCGGGCTCACCTGCGCCTGGCGATAGGTCGTGCGCAGGTGTTTCGCGTACAGGGCTTCGCGCTCGGTCAGCTGCTTCGTCTGCTGGACCGATTGCGACCGCAGGGAGTCGAGCAGCGACTTGGTCTCGTTCAGCTGGAACGCGACGAGCTGGAGCTGCTCCTCGGCGATCTCGATCTCGATCGCGAGCGCGTCCGCCTCGCTCTGCGCGTTCTCCTGCCGCTGAGCGAGATCCGCGATGCGCCTATTCGCCTGCGCGACGGCTGATTCGAACTGGGAGGCTGCCTGCTTGTAGCGTTCCGCGTTCGCACGCGAGACCTGGACCGCGCGCTCGAGCTCCTGTTTGCGCTTGAGGGCCTCGGCGAGCGGGTCGTCCGCCAGTGCGGTCGACTGCATCGAAAGGATGACGAGGGCAGACGCCAGTACGGCTACCAGCAGGCGCCAGCGGCGCCGCGCTCCACCACCTCCCCGGCTCGTCCGGGGAGTTCCCATACGCCCGCCATCTTCAGGCATCCGGGCAGGTGCAGTCAAGAACGGTCTCACTTTGGCAGCGCCTGCGGCTTCACTTGGCAAGGTGCGTCCGCACCGAAAGGGTCGCCCCGCCGGCGCCCACGAGGAGCGCGAAGCCAAGGACCCCGGCGGCCAGCTGGGCCATGAAGTTGGCGCCGAGCGAGAGCGGGAGGATGTCCAGGAAGCCGATGAGCGCGTTCGACACAGGCCCCGCGGCCGCCGCGAGGGCGGCGAGTGCGACGATCGCGCCGAACGTGCCCACGAGCATCCCCTCGACGATGAACGGCCAGCGCACGAACCAGTCGGTCGCGCCGACGAGCTTCATGATCTCGATCTCGTCGCGACGCGCGTGCACCGCGATGCGGATCGTGTTCACGATGATGAAAAGGGCGACGAACAGCATCATCCCGAGGATGAGGATCCCGCCGATCGAGAGGACGCTCGTGATCGTGAGGAGCTTGTCCACGACCGTCGGGTTGTCGACGAGGTCGTAGATGACGCCCCGTCCGACCTCTTCCCGCAGCAGCCCGGCCACCCGTCGCGTCTCCTGCGCGCTTTTCAGCTTCACCTCGAGCGAGTTCCGGAGCGGGTTCGAGCCCACGTCTTCGATCGCAAGCTCCGGCCGGCGTGCCGCGATCTCCTTCAGCCGCTGCAGCGCCTCTTCCTTCGACACGTATACGACGGCGCCGACGGCCGGGTCCTTCTCGATGCGGCGACGCAGCTCGAGGACGTCGCTCGGCTTGGCATCGTCCTCGAGGTCGACGACGAGCTCCACTTTCGACTCGAGGATCCCGACGGCGGCCTGGAGCCCGCGGTCCGTGATGACGAAAAAGGCGCCCAGGAGAAGCATCACCGCGACCGTGAGCGTCGAGGCGACGCTCATGACGGGGTTGCGCCAGAAGCCCTGCCAGGCCGCGGAGAGGACGTATCCGATGCGACTCATGCCGCGTACAGCCCTTCCATCTCGTCACGGACGACCGCGCCGTGATCGAGGTGCAGGACCCGCTGGCGGAGCGCGTTCACGATCTCCGCGTTGTGCGTGGAGACCAGGAGGGTCGTGCCGAGCTCCTGGACCCGCACCAGGAGCTTGATGATCTCCCAGGTCGTGACGGGGTCGAGGTTCCCGGTCGGCTCGTCGGCGATGAGGATCCGCGGCTTGTTCACGAGCGCGCGCGCGATGGCCGTACGTTGCTGCTCGCCGCCGGAGAGCTCGCGCGGGAAGTGGCCGCGGCGGTGCGTGAGGCCGACAAGCGCGAGCGCGCGATCCGTCTCTTCCTTCACGGTGCCGCCGTCGTGCCCGGTGACGATGAGCGCGAACGCGACGTTCTCCGCGACGGTCTTCGTCGGGAGGAGCTTGAAGTCCTGGAAGACGACACCGACCTTGCGGCGCAGGAACGGGACCTGCGAGCGCTTCATGCGCGTGACGTCCTGGCCGTCGATGACGACGCGCCCGGTCGTCGGAAGCTCCTCGCGGATGAGGAGACGGTTGAGTGTCGACTTGCCGGCGCCGGAGCTACCGACGATGAACACGAACTCACCCGCACCGATATGCAGGTCGATATCGCGAAGCGCTTCGGTCCCGTTGGGGTAGCGCTTACTGACGTCGTCGAGCGTGATCAGCCTTCGTTCTCCCTCTCGTTGGACGGTGCGCGCTCAGTGCCTTCGTGGACCGTAACGAGGCGAACGTGCTCAGCGCAACGGCCATTCGTCCCGGATCAGTACCGATGTCGCGTTCTCCGTACGGTCCGCGGACACCCGGGGCTCCGGGCGCATCACGCATCACAAGCCCACGGTCGCTCGGTGTACGCCTTCGGCGTCAGACTGCGCTCATCCTCTCGCGTCCGCTGCGGCGCCCGCGCTCGTCCTCGCTTGTCTGTAGGCCTTCGGCGTCAGATCGCCCTCGTCTGCGCTGCGCGAGCCGGGAGCTAGCGGGACTCGAGCCCCAGGACCGGCTGGGTCGTGCGTGTCGGGGTGAAGGTCGCGATCGAGGCGATCTTTGCCTCGCCCGTGGCCATCACCTTCACGCCCTGCGTCGCGCGGCCGAGGACGCGCAGCTGGTCGAGCGGCGTGCGGATGACCACGCCCGTCGTCGAGATCAGGAGGATCTCCTCGATCCCTTCGTCCACGACCTGGATCGCGGCCACATCGCCCGTCTTCGGCGAGAGCGCGGCGAGGATGACTCCCTGCCCGCCGCGGTTATGCGTCGGGAAGTCCTCGACGGCCGTGCGCTTGCCGAAGCCGTTCGCGGTGACCGAGAGGACCTGCGCGCGCGGGCGCGCGATCCCCATGCCGACAACGGAGTCGCCGCGCGCGAGGCGGACGCCGGTGACGCCCTGCGTCTGCCGGCCCATCGGCCGCGCGTCGGACGCTTTGAAGCAGATCGCCTTGCCCTTCTTCGTGGCGAGCACGATCCGGTCCTTTTCGGAGCAGGGTGCGACCCAGGCAAGCTGATCCTTGTCGCGAAGCTGGATCGCGATGAGTCCGGCGCGCCGGACGTTCCCGTATTCGGACAGCGAGGTCTTCTTGATGAACCCCTGACGCGTCGCCATGACGAGGTGCTCGGCCGACTTCGTGTCGCGCAGCGTGACGAGCGCCGAGACGCGCTCACCGGACTGCATCGCCTCGAGGATGTTCTGGATCGGCGTGCCCTTCGACTGGCGGCTTGCGTCCGGAAGCTCGTGGACCTTCAGCGCGAACACGCGGCCGCGGTCCGTAAAGACGTACAGCCGGTCGTGGTTGCGGCCGACGAGCAGATGCTCGACGTCATCCTCGTCGCGCGTCGACATCCCGATCACGCCGCGACCACCGCGGTGCTGCGCGCGATACGTCGACAGCGGCATCCGCTTCACGTAGTTGCGGCTCGACACCGTCACCACGACGTCCTCGTCCGATACGAGATCCTCGTCCGTCATCTCCCGGACGACGTCGTCCACGATCCGGGTGCGGCGGTCGTCGCCGTACCGCTCAGCCAGCTCGTCGAGGTCGGTCGTGATGAGGAAAAGGACCTTCTTCGGGCTCGAACGACAGAAGATCGAGGACGAGTACCGCGAGACGATCAAGCTCATCGCCGAGCTCGAGTCGATCCTGGCGAGCCCGAAGAAGGTCCTTTTCCTCATCACGACCGACCT